>JAPLLR010000032.1 GCA_026387455.1 Candidatus Omnitrophota bacterium
ATCAGGTTCGGTTTGATAGCGTCTTTTAAAAGCACGCTCATCAAACCCGCAACTTTTATATCCTCGCAAGTTACGGCTTTTGCGCTCTTTGTCTCGGCAACCACAATGCGGCCTAGACGCCTGCGCAGGTCCTTTGCGTCCTTAGCCAATGCAAGTATGGCCATTAGCTCGGAGCTGGCCGTAATATCAAATCCGCTATCTCGGGGTAACCCATCCTGCGATGTACCCATGCCTATCCTGACATTGCGCAGGAATCTGTCTCCGATATCCACAGCCCGGCGCCAGTAAATCCTATTGATATCGATGTTGTGATGGTTACCGCGGAATAAAGAGTTGTCCAGGAAGGCTGCCGCAATATTGTGTGCTAGCCCCACTGCATGGGCGTCACCGGTAAAATGCAAATCGAAATCTTCGCGCGGCAGAACTTGAGAATACCCTCCGCCTCCGGCGCTTCCCTTAATACCGAATACCGGTCCAAGTGACGGCTGCCTGATGCAAACAGAAGCGCGCAAGCCGATCCTGTTCAAAGCCATGGAAAGGCCGATAGTGGAAACCGTCTTTCCCTCGCCCAAAGGCGTAGGAGTGATCGCGGTAACTAAAACGTATTTTCCGCGCGGCCGTTTTTTAAGATTGTCGAGAATGCTTAGATCGATCTTGGCGATGTAATCGCCGTATGGAATAAGGTACTTCTTCGCTATACCTAAGTCTTTAGCGATATCCTGAATCGGATTTTTCTTTGCCCGCTGCGCTATTTTAATGTCTGAAAGCATTAATGAGCACTTGACTTATAGAGCCAGCAATAATATTGGCGACATAAGTCAACCTGTTTAACTGATTGTTTCTGTGCGAATTATCCGGCACCTATTTACAAGATACCTAAATAAAGGTGCGGGAGCTTAGTAGCTAAAGTGCGCGTCTAACTCAAAAGCGTTCTCAATCAAATCAATCTTAGGAACATCATCTTTGTAAAGCACTGAGACCACATCAAACCTGGCGCTCTTTTCAAAAAGTTTCTTGGTCTTAAGGTAATGCAGCGCGGCCTTGGAAATCTGCGCTTGTTTTTGCCTGGATACCGCTTCTTGCGGAAGCCCGAAATCTTCAGAGCTTCTAGTTTTTACTTCGACAAAACAATAAGTTTCATTGTCACGGGCAACAATATCCACTTCGCCCAGCCGGCATTTGAAATTACGTTCTAGTATCCGATAACCTTTTTCTTTCAAAAAAGCTACCGCCGCCTCTTCTCCGACTAACCCTAAAGACTGGTTAGTCACGGCAGGAAACTTTTGCGGTGGATCATTGTCGGTCCGAACTTCTTTATTGAATCCCGGTGCGACTGCGTCCCATAACCTTTATGCTGCCTGAACCCATATTGCGGAAAAATCCGGTCATACATATCCATGATCCGGTCACGGGTGACCTTTGCCAGAATGGAAGCTGCGGCTATGCTCTTAGACTTAGCATCTCCTTTGATTATCGTGGTATGCGGCAAGCTCGCATCCAACGGCATGTTTCCGTCCACGATCACATGGATACGTAAATGTTTCCCCTTAGATTCTTTACCTAAGAGCGAGCTGACTGCCTCTTCCATGGCGATACGCGTAGCTACGGCAATATTTACCCGGTCGATAACTCTTTCGTTGACAATGCCTATACCAAATGAACTTTTTTTGATAATTTCCAGGAAGGCTTTCTCCCGGGCAGATGCAGTAAGCTTTTTGGAATCGTCGATGCGGTTTTTAAAACGCGTGGTTTTAAGCGCCACGGCAGCCGCCACTACCGGGCCGGCCAGCGGTCCGCGGCCTGCCTCGTCCACGCCGATTATGAGCTTAAAACCCTTAGCCTTAAGCTTTCTCTCGTAATATAGCACCTGTAGTATTAGGCTTCTCTTTCTTAGCCTCAATCTTGGTGGCGCGCTTGCCGACCTTGCCGCGCAGATAATAAAGCTTTGATCTTCTTACTTTACCGGAACGCAAAACTTCGATACGCTCAATAGCCGGTGAAAAAAGCGGAAAAACGCGCTCTACCCCTTCGCCGGAAGAGACCTTTCTGACTGTAAAACACTCCCTGACTCCTGAGCCATTTTTGGCGATGACCACGCCCTCAAAAGGGTGCAGCCTCACCTTGTCCGGGCCTTCGGGAATCCGAGTCATCACCTTGACCGTATCGCCGACGTTAAACAAAGGCATTTCTTTAGTAGTATACGCCTGTTCAATAAGTTTCATTTTGTCCATGATTTTCCTCTCTTTGATTTTTCCGCTTATTACGACTGTAAAATCACCCCGAAGCCTATTCCAAAATTATCGAAGCCCCCTACTGGGGCTGAGGGAATTTTGGAATGTTTAGGCGAGGGGCCATTTTGCCCGCTCTTGCGGAACTTCTTGTTTATTTCAATAGATCAGGCCTTCTTTGCTTTGTTCTGTTTATTGCTTCTTTTTTTCTCCAGATTTCGATATTTTTGTGGTCTCCGGAAAGGAGTATCGAAGGTACGCACAAACCCTTGAAATTAGCGGGCCTTGTATAGTGCGGATATTCTAATAGATTACCCTCAAATGACTCAAAATTCAAGGAATTTTTGTCCCCTAAGACCCCCGGGATAAGCCTGACCACGGCATCCACCAACACCATTGCCGGCAGCTCTCCTCCGGTTAAAACATAGTCTCCAATTGAAATCTCTTCATCCACTAATTCCTGCCTTACCCGCTCATCAACACCCTCATAATGACCGCAGATCAAAATAAGATGCTTCTTCTTGGCTAGCTTTTTTGCGGTATCCTGGGTAAATTTCTTGCCTTGCGGGCACAATAATACTACGTGTGACCTAGTGGTCTTTTTCAATGCCTTTACCGCATTAAATATCGGCTCCGGAGTCATCACCATGCCTGAGCCTCCGCCAAAAGGCCGGTCATCGACCTTACGGTGCTTATCCAGAGTATGATCGCGCAGATCGCAGATCGAAATCTTGACCTTACCCTTGGCTTGAGCCCGCTTGACCATCGACTCGTTGAGGATGGGGCCAAACATCTTCGGGAAGATTGTAATTATATCAATTTTCATCTCGATTATATTTACCTAAGAACTCTCTCTTAAATTCCACGAAGCGATCAACAGCAATCGCCTCCCGCGCCTTACGCATTATCTCCAAAAAGAAATAAATATTGTGCATAGACACCAGATGCAGACCCAGGATCTCCCCAACATTAAAAAGATGTCGCAGATAGGCACGCGAAAAGTTCTTACAACAATAACAATCGCACTCCGGATCAAGCGGGTGAAAATCCTCGATATAGGGAGCGTTCGTGATCGCGATCTTGCCTTCGCTGGTGAATGCCGTGCCGTACCTGCCGTAGCGCGTAGGAATCACGCAATCATACATATCCACGCCACTTTCTACGCCTTTAAGGATATTTTCAGGAAGACCTATCCCCATCAGATAGCGCGGCTTTTCCCTTGGCAGCATATCCACCACAAAATCCATTATATTATATATCAATTCCCGGGGTTCTCCTACGGAAACTCCGCCGATAGAATATCCGTCAAAATCCATATCCACCAACCGCCTGGCGCAATCTTTACGCAAATCTTCGTAAGTCGCGCCCTGTACGATGCCGAATAAATTCTGCCTGTATCCGTGAGGACACGGCTTCTCGCTCAATGCCTTCTTAGAACGATTCGCCCAGTCAATGGTCTTCTCCATCGCGACCTCTGCATGGTCTTTGGCGCAAGGATAATGCACGCATTCATCTAGGGGCATCATAATATCAGACCCCAGGTCCACCTGGACCCCAACCACGTCCTCGGGGGTGAGAAAATGTTTTTTGCCGTCGATATGCGACTGGAACTCCACGCCGTCTTTACTGATCTTACGCAGAAGTGCCAGGCTAAATATCTGGTAGCCTCCGCTATCCGTCAATATCGGCTTATCCCAGGACATAAACTTATGCAAGCCTCCGGCCTTTTTGATTACTTCCGTACCGGGACGCAAAAACAAATGGTAGGCGTTGGAAAGGATAATCTTGGCGCCCATCTCATTTAATTCGCGCGGCGAGACAGCTTTAACCGTACCCGATGTACCCACCGGCATAAAGCACGGGGTCTCAAACTCACCATGCTCCGTCGCCACTTTGCCCAGGCGGGCTTTACAGAATTTATCCTGATGTGTTAAAGAATAAAAACTCATGATTTATAATAGTAGCATACCGTCGTTCACTCGGCAATAAAAGAAACAAGGCTAAGGGTCAATTGATCTATAACCCATAGCCTTGTCTTTTAAACAAAAACCCTTACTTTGTCTTGATATCCAGTATCTGGGCCAATTCCACCAGCTTTATAAACTCCGCCCGGTATCCGTCATCATCTTTACCCTTGGATGCCCTTGCCCGTGTCAACACATCGTCATAAGTTGCGCTTCCTTTATACTTAGAATCGCGCAGAATCATCCCAAATTCAGCCACGCTGGTGGCGAAATTGTAATTCTCTGAAGGCTGGACGATTGCTCCCTGCGGCTGCAAAGTCTTAGCCAGCAGCTTGCTGGTATCGCCATTAGGCTCTTTATAGCGCAGCTTCACGGTCAAAAGCTCGTTGCTTGGAGCAACCTGCACCTGCTGATATTTCAGCGGATCTGTCCCGGAAAACTCTTCCTTGGATCCAGCAGGCACGATCTCATACAAAGCAGTGACAGTGTGCCCGGCTCCAATCTCACCGGCGTCTTTCTTATCGTCATTGAAATCCTTATTCTCAAGCATCCGGTTTTCGTAACCAATCAGCCTGTAGGCCTTGACCTTCGCGGGATTAAACTCTACCTGAATCTTTACGTCTTTGGCTACGGTAAAAAGCGTACCTGCCAACTGGCTGACAAAGACTTTCTTTGCCTCCAGCATGTTATCAATATAGGCAAGCGTGCCGTTGCCTTTATCCGCGATCTTTTCCATCTTGGAATCCTTGTAATTACCCATGCCAAAACCGAAGATAGAAAGGAATATCCCGTCATCGCGTTTTTCCTCGATCATGCGGGTAAGAGCGCCGTCATCAGTCACTCCGATATTGAAATCTCCGTCAGTGGCTAAAATAACCCGGTTATTGCCGTCCTTCATGAGATTCTTCTTAGCAATCTCATAGGCAAGCTGAATCCCCTGTCCGCCAGCGGTGGATCCACCGGCCTGCAGATTATCTATGGCCTGTAAAATCTTATCTTTCTCACTGCCCGATGCGGAATCAAGCACCACTCCCGCTGCTCCGGCATAGACAACAATGGAGATCTTGTCTTCCGGCCTTAACTGATTCACCAAAAGCCTGAACGCCGACTTTACCAAAGGAAGTTTATTTTGATCCTGCATGGAACCGGAAACATCCAAAAGAAACACGAGGTTAGTCTTAGGCAGATTTTTGGTCTCTATTTTCTTAGCTTGCAAACCGATAAGCACCAGCTGGTGATCTTTATTCCACGGTGCAGCCGCTATTTCAGTGGTAACAGAAAAAGGATCTGTGCCTTGCGGATCAGGATAATCATAGGTGAAATAGTTGACCAGCTCCTCGATCCTAACCGCGTCCTTTGGCGGCAGCTGGTTCTGATTCAGGAACCTGCGCACATTGGAGTAAGATGCGGTATCCACATCAATGGAGAATGTAGAAAGCGCCTCATTAGCCACCAGCTTGTAGTCGTTATCGTAAATGCGGTCGTAGGACTCGGTGTTAAAATCTCCCTGCTGGGCCCACTGCACGTCGTAATAACCACCCGCATCCCTGGACTCGACTTGAATGGCTGACCTTTCATAGAGCACCGCGCCCGGGAAACTTTTATCAAAGGTCAAGTTCTGATTAGAATAATACGGCTCGTATTTGGCCTTGGCTACCGCGGATGCAACCGCTTTTGAATCAACTTTTGCCACCTGCACAGGCTTAGTTTCGATCACAACTTTCTTTTCCGCTTGATATGTAACCGGCTCGGTACTTTTGAAATAACCAACCTTCCAAAGCGAACCCACTACTAAAAACACTAAAACCCCTGCTAATATTCCGGAAGGGATCAAAATAGGAACAAATTTTCTTTTCATTTTAACCTCACCTTTCTCAAGCTCTTGGCGCACGATCTCATCCTGCACTACCCGGTCAAAGCTTTTATCAAGTTCAGGGATCTGCCACTTCTTTAATCCACCGGAAAGAGCTTTAAGCATAGAAACTTCCTTTTGACAGGTTGCGCATGTCTTAATGTGCTCTTCAAGCTCAAGCCTTTGCTTACCCTTAAGCTCTCCGTCAATGTAACTGCTCAATAATCCGTTAAAGCGGCATCTATCCATGAATACCTCCCTCAAACTCTTCTATATAGGGAAGGAGTTTGTCTTTTAAGCTTTGCCGGGCGCGGTGAATCAAAGTCTTGATCGTGCCCAGAGATTTGTTTAAAATCTTAGCTATCTCCTGATAATCCAAATTCTCATACTCGCGTAACACCAGAGCCTCTTTCTGGAGAAAAGGAAGGCTTTGTACGCATTTTTTAAGCACTGTTTCAAAATCACCCTTCTCTAAAACTTGACTCGGAGAAGGATCCGGACTAACCATATCAACCATTTCGTCAGGGTCGTCGGACCTGCGCGGCCAAAGCACGAACCACTTATTCCTGCGAAACTTCGACACTGCCACATTATGCGCGATGCCGAAAAGCCAGGTAGAAAACTTGCCGATGGGCCGGTATTGCCCCCGGTACTGATGGATGCGCAAAAACGTCTCCTGGGCGATATCCTGCGCCTCAGCCTCGTTTACGCAAAGTCTGAACGCGTATCGGTAAACCGGATTTTTATAGCGCCTCAGGAGTTCATCCATAGCTCGCATCTCGCCTTTCTGGTACTCAAGCATCAACTCTTCATCGCGCATATTTTGCATACCTTGTTGCCTCTTCCCCTTCTCCACCTGTTATACGTTTGAGACCCCAAAAAGTTTCAATTTATTTTACGCCTCTGCCCGTCTCATGGCTGGTCGGCTTGTCTTGGTTTCGAGCACGGCAAAAAGCCGCGCGCAGGACAAGCCAAAACAGGACCCGCTAAACAATAATATAAGTTACCGCCAGAAGCAGCTACTATAAAATCAACATGGCGTCGCCGTAGCTATAGAAACGGTACTTTGAAGCGATAGCCTCAGCATATGCCTTCTTGGCTAATTTTTCACCAGCGAAAGCGCACACCAACATAAATAGCGTAGTCTTAGGTAGATGGAAATTAGTCAGAAGACAATCCGCCAATTTAAATTTATATCCGGGATAGATAAATAAATCCGTGTAACCGGAACTGGCTCCCTTGGCGCAGCTCTCCAATGCCCGCAGACTGGTCGTCCCAACCGCCACCACGCGCTTATTCTCTCGGCGGCACTTGCTGATCTCTTCCTGCGCGCTTTCAGAAACCTCAAAATATTCCGGCTCCATGGCGTGCTCCTTTATATCATCCGACTTGACCGGCTTAAATGTCCCGGCGCCTACATGCAAAGTAACGTGCGCGAATCCCACTCCCTTAGCCCGAACTTCCTCAATCAAACCTTGCGTAAAATGCAACCCAGCAGTGGGTGCTGCCACTGCCCCCTCTTTTTTCGCATAAACCGTCTGGTAATAAATATTATCGGAATCCTCGGCAGCCCGTTTAATATAGGGCGGAAGCGGCATCACTCCTATTCGGTAAATGCTGCTTAAATCATCCGTATTAAAAACGACTTCATTCTTTCCGGTTATTTTGGCAAAAACTTTTGAGCTCCCGAAATTGATCTTCTCATCAATCCTAAGACGACTAGGCTTCATATAACAATTAAAAACCCCGCCCTGTTTGCGATTCAGCAATAATATCTCAACCTTACCTCCGGTAGAACGCCTGCCAAAGAGACGGCAAGACAAAACTTTAGTGTCATTAAGCACCAGAAGGTCGCCTTTACATAAATACTGCGCTATATCTTTAAAAGTTGAATGCTTAATCGCTGCCTTAGCTCTATCCATCACCAAAAGCTGGGCACTGTCGCGCTCATGTAACGGATACTGAGCGATCAGCTCTTTAGGAAGGTGATAATCGAAATTGGAAAGTTTCATCAGGAGAGATTTTTAATGAGCACCTAAATAAGATACTACTGCAGGCGCCAGGTCATCGTAGGCAAAGAATACGATTCCATCAGGCTTAAGGCTGTTCAAAGTATTAAACTGCTCCTGAAAAGCCTTTGGGTTCTTGCTCATCATAAAAAGCCCCAAGCCGGTGTAGACTTTGCCCTGCTGGCGGTGAGCCAGGGCAGAACGCACGAGTTCTTTGGATAACTGATTATCCAGAGTATAATTCATCAAGACTACATAGTCCACCACGCCTTCTTCAAGCCACAGCGGCCAATCCTGAAACATCGAGGAATACGCCCGCTCATCCGAAGGAATCACCGCGCTTGAGAGTTTCATATTTGGGGATTTTTCCTTGACCCACTTAGAGATCTTTCTGACCAAAGCTGTAACTTGCTGTCGCCTCCAGTCATCCCATAGAGAGAAATACTCATCCTTGCCCAAACCGGTAAGCGGATCAAGTCCGGACCACACTTTAAAGCTGGCGACGTTTTCTCTGCCGTAGCCGTACTGCAAACCGAACTTGCCAAAGCGCGAACCAGGCACAAAAGGTACAGTCATGGGATAGCGCACATAATCAAGATGCACGCCGCTTAAAGACGGATAGCGGGTAACGATCTCCTCGGTTATAGCGGTAAGATACTTGACCACCCGCTGATCTCCCGGTTCCAAAAATAGATGCTCTTCACGCAGATAATATTTATCCGTCTCATTAGGGTCTTTCCTTCCCGAAGGCCTGCCATACTGATC
Organism: Candidatus Omnitrophota bacterium; assembly: GCA_026387455.1. Lineage (GTDB taxonomy): Bacteria > Omnitrophota > Gorgyraeia > Gygaellales > Profunditerraquicolaceae > JAPLLR01. Next base: position 8,819 of record JAPLLR010000032.1, read on the forward strand.
GCGGGTCAGCACTTCTGGGCCCAGCTTCTTAATAATATCCGCGCTGGAATTGTTCCCCAGGCTAAGCATATTGACCCAGGCAAATACCTGGATATTGCGGTTCGCTGCTTCCTGGAGAAGATAGTCTATTGGGTCGCTACCGAAGCTACGCAGCATATCGGAGTATTTCGCGCGATCAGATATCTTGGAATTGTAAAACGCCTTTCCCGACTGATACAGCTGTATATAAATCTGGTTTATCCTGGCCTGTGCGCACACATTTAGCAATTCATCCACTGCAGCTTTGGAATACAATACCTTTTTATTGGTGAAAACGCTTACCCAGACACCTCGATCGACTTCAGGGCCTGGCCCTTGAGCAAAAAGATTAGCTATAAATATAAGCGATAGACAAATTAATATAAAGGAAAGTTTATTTTTCATTTTTTGCTCTTGCTACGTTCGATTTCTGAGTACAGACATCCGCAATATTTCTGGCAGTAAATGCCTTTTGCCCTAGCCTCATCATGAGCCTTGCGGAATCCGGAACGGAAATCCCTATAGCAAAATTCCACACCCTCAGCTTTTGCTACCGAACTTCCGATACTTTCGAGAAGCTCCTGATCCTGATAAGGACTGACTAGCAATGTGGTAGTAAAATGGGTATAACCTTTTTCTTTGGCGGTATTGGCAGTCTTACGAAGGCGCAGTTCCCAGCAAATGACACAACGACCGGGATTCTCTTCTTTTGCGTTAACCGCCTGAAAGAATTCCTGAGGCTTATACTCCGGATAATCCACCTCAATATCCAGCCCTAAATCCGCTATCGCCTGCCTGCGGAAATTATATTCGTTAAAAGGATGGATATTGGGATTATAAAACAACCCGCTTACCGAGAAACCTTCCTCATGCAATACTTCAAACGGATGGATAAGGCACGGCGCGCAGCAGACATGCAACAGCAACTTTTTCATCTTAACCTATCCGACCACTTCCTTAGAGAAGATCTCATCGTATACATCCAGAACAGTCTCACGCTCAAGATGCAAGAAATGTCCGGCGTTTTTAACTATACGGATCTCACTGTTTGGAATGGACGCGGCAAGAAACTTTACATCATCAAAGTCGATGATAGCATCTTTTTCCCCGTGCAAAAGTATGGTGCGCACTTTAATGCTACCCAAATCCACTACACTACTCAATTCCTTGGTGGACATCACAAACATTCCATGCTCGCAGAAAGAGCGAAGATTCTCTTTACTCATGGTACGAAATTGGGTCATGATCTTAAGTTTTATCTGCTCCGGAAGGTTCTGGCCAAAGCTTTCTATGAGAGTCTCAGCCATTTTTTCACGGTTACCCTCATCTATTTCAGAGCCCCTTTTAATGGTCTCAATCATCTTCTTATTCGGCCTTGTGCCAATACTAGCCAGCACAAGCCTTTTTATATCCGGCTGGAATTTTGCCGTATAAGCAAGAGCTACCACTCCGCCCCAAGAAGCCGCGCACAAAGCGGTATTTCCCTTTACCTTCGCGACCTTAAGGATCTCGCGCAAAATATCCACCTGCTCATCAATTGACACCACTGATGGACCAGAGAGGATCCTTCCTTTGCCCTGACTAGGAAAATCGAACAAAACTATACGATATTTATCGGAAAAACGGCGGATAAATGTGTGCCACATAGCCATGGACTGCTGCACACCGTTTAAACAAACTAGGTTCGGACCACTATTCTCATAAACCCTTAAAGGGATCTCAAACCGGCCTATTTTTATTACGTCTTTTCGCATAAATTTATTAAGGATTAAAACTTGAATTTAGTAATCAACAGCTTGCCCACAAAGTTGCTTGCAGCAATAACTACGATCGCAATACCAAGATGTTCTAGCATTGCCATATACGAATTAAGCCCCCGATCTTTAGCAATCTGGTAGCTGATGTAAGCTAGAAGCGACAAACCCCAGATCAAGGTAGTAATAACCGCTACCTGCATCGGGAAAATTGCGACTTGCGCGATAAAGGTCAGAGAAACCAATAATCGCGTAAGAAAATTAGTGAATGTGGAAAGCCACACCTCTTTCGGTGCAAGACATTCTGACTCCTGGTAAACATGGATCCCAATGGAATCTGAAATATTATCGGCTACGGCAATAATCAGCATACCTCCGATGATGCCTACCTTTGCATGCTCACCTGTACGCAGCCCCATAATTAAGGCTAAGTTCGTAATAATCGCCGCCGTCGCGCCGAAGCTAAAACGCGTTTCGTAAAGTCTGCATTTTTCCTTTATTAATTTAATCATATTTCCTGGAAGTGATTGCTTCTTAAAACATCTCTTCCTGTTTTTTGTATTTGATTCCGAAGTGATCGTAGGCAAGGTGGGTAGCCAGGCGGCCGCGGGAAGTACGCTTCAAATACCCGGCCTTTAAAAGATAAGGCTCGACTGTATCCGCAATAGTATCCACTTCTTCATTAAGGCTGGCTGCCAGGCTCTCTATTCCCACCGGGCCTCCGCCATAAGTTCCCAAGACTAGCTTCAGAACTTTACGGTCCAGTTCATCCAGACCGGCAGCATCTATCCCTAAATCATTAAGCGTCTTGGAAGCAGTTGCGGCGTCGACGCTCATAATCTTTAAAACCTGAGCGTAGTCCCTCACACGGCGCAACAATCTATTGGCAATGCGCGGCGTTCCGCGACTGCGGCGGGCGATCTCCTCTGCTGCCGCGTTATCAATATCAAAAGCAAGTGCCTTGGCGGAATTAGAAATTATCCTGCTTAAATCCTCAATCTTATAAAAATCGAGATTTTGGAATATCCCAAAGCGACTACGCAAGGGCGAAGACAAAAGCCCGCTTCTAGTAGTTGCCCCCACCAAAGTAAATGGCTTAAGGGTGAACTTCACCGTGCGGGCGAACTGGCCCTTATCTATGACGAAATCTATCTGAAAATTCTCCATCGCCGGATAAAGAAATTCCTCCACCACTTTGGATAAACGGTGGATCTCATCGATAAAAAGCACATCCCCATTTTCCAGATTTGTCAGTATCCCGATCAAGTCGCCAGCCTTGGCTATCGCCGGCCCGGAGGTCGCGGTGATCTTAGAACCCATCTCATGGGCGATAATGTGGGAAAGCGAGGTTTTCCCCAGTCCAGGCGGGCCGCTTAAAAGAACGTGCTCCAGCGGCTCCTTGCGCTGCTTGGCAGCCTGGATAGATATCTTAAGATTATCCACTATTTCTTTATGGCCGACGAACTCACTAAGCCTCTTCGGCCTTAAAGAAATATTAAGGACTACATCATCTTCGGACTCCCGGATCTCACTGACTATCGGCACCCTTTTAGGGTTAGCCCCATCCTTAGAAGGTGCAGGAAGGGCTACCCCTTTGGGGCTAGCCCCATCCTTAAAATGTTTAGGATGGGCTGTCCTTTCTGGACTACCCTTGATCAGAGCCTGCCTGTCCGGCGTCCTTTGATTCATCTGGTTTTTCATAGGGAATTATATTATCCTTATTGCGCGATATCTCGATCTCGGCGAACTTTTCTCTTTGGAAAATCACCGCTTCCTTCATGCGGATAAGTTCCAGGACCGCCAGAAACGTAACCACTATCTCAAGTTTGTTCTTAGCTTTGGCGAACAGGTCCGATACGCGCATGGAAGGCGCAACCAGCAATAAATGCAAAAGCGAATGCACCTTCTCCTCGACCGTAAATTCATCCTTGATGACTTCATAAAAGATCTCCTTCGGCACATCCTTAAGCGCCTGAGAGAAGGCACTGATCAGATCAAATATACTTGCCTCGAAATATGCCTCTTTTTCCTCACGAGAATCGGTCTCTATTTCTACCTTCGGACGCTTGAATACATCTTTCTGGGTGGTTTCTTTTTCGCGCAGAGTATTGGCGATTTGCTTGAATTTCTCGTATTCCAGAAGCCTGCGCACCAGCTCTTCACGCGGATCTTCCTGAGCCTCCTCGGTCGCAAGCTCTTCAGCCGGAAGGAGCATCTTAGACTTTATCTTCATCAGGTCAGCGGCAATAACCAAAAAATCTCCAGCAATATTCAAGTCTAGAACCTGCATTAAATTAAGATACTGAAGATACTGCTCAGTGACCTTGGAGATCGGAATATCGTAAATATTTAGGTGGTCTTTCTTGATCAAGTATAGCAGAAGATCCAGAGGCCCCTCAAATATCTCTAGCTTTATTTTATAGCTCATACGCTTAAATGGGCAATTTGGCGCACTTCTTTCAAGACTCCAGAGGCAAAGGCATTGGCCTTTTCCCTTCCAATTTCGAGGATCTTTTCTACCTTTACCTTATCATGGGCAAATTCCCTACGCCTCTGATAAAAAGGTTTAAGCTTCTCAATCAAGCCATGAGCCAGTCTAATCTTGCATTCGGTGCAGCCGATCTTGGCGTTGGTACACCAGTCATAAACTTCATCTTTCATTTCAGGAAAAAATACACCGTAATAAGAAAACACATTACATATATCCGGATGCCCCTTATCCGCAAGCTTGATCCTCTGAGGATCAGTGATCATTCCCGCAACTTTACTCTTAAGTACATCCTCGGAATCCGAAAGGTTGATGGTATTGTTATAGCTCTTGCTCATCTTACGGTTATCCAGGCCCAAGAGCCGGGGGCTCTGAGTGAGGATGGCATCCGGAGAAGGAAACACTTCTTTCTTATAAAGATTATTAAAAAGGCGACTGATCTCGCGGGTCAGCTCCAGGTGCGGCAGCTGATCTTCTCCTACCGGGACTTTCTGGGCTTTATAAATCAGTATATCCGCGGCCTGTAAAACCGGGTAACCTAAAAACCCGTAGGTATGCAGGTCGCGCGTTTTCACTTCGCGTAGCTGCTTTTTATACGTAGGGCAACGCTCCAGAAGCCCAAGCGGGGTAATACAGGAAAAAATCATATGCAGATCAAGGTGCGCCGGAACTTCCGACTGTATAAAAAGCGTAGACTTATCGGGGTCAATACCTGCGGCAAGCCAGTCGATGACGTTATCAATGATAAACTCGCGGATATCGGCGGCGTTTTCATATTCGCTCATATACGCGTGCCAGTCCGCTACCATAAAATAACACTCGTACTCTTCCTGCAAGCTAACCCAATTATCGAGCGCTCCTACAAGATGCCCAAGGTGCAATTTCCCCGTCGGCCGCATTCCGCTAAGTATTCGTTTCTTCATGCTTAAAGCTTCCTTGCAATACGCTCCATATCAAACGCCTCTATGACATCGCCTTCCTGCAGCTGGTCATATCCAGCTAAAGACATGCCACACTCAAACCCTTCGGCCACATCCCTGGCATCATCCTTAAAGCGTTTTAAATTCGAGAGCTTCCCTTCAAAAACGACCTGACCGTTTCTCACCAGATTTACCGTACACTGACGGTTAAACCTACCTTTAGTGACAAAACATCCAGCAACTGTCCCGGCCTTTGTCAAACGAAACACCTTACGCACATCAGCCCGGCCAAGAAACACACGCTTGAATTTCGGCTCAAGCATGCCCTCAACCGCGGCCTTAATATCATTACCCAGCTCATAAATAATATTATAGATCTTAACATCCACGCCTTCCTTGTTTACTATTTCCTTGGCCAGGTCATCGGTAACTACATTAAACCCTAATACCAGGGCGTTTGAAGCAGCCGCAAGAATAACGTCTGAAGTATTAATATTACCTACTCCGGTATGTATAATGCTGATCTTGATCTCCGAAACATTGAGCTTTCCTATAACGTCTGTAAGGGCTTCCAAAGAACCCTGCACATCCGCCTTGAGCACGATCTTAAGCTCCTTAATCTTACCTTCGGCTATCTGGGCATGCAGATCTTCAAGACTTATTTTCTTGGCCGATTTCAACTGCTGCTGCTTTTCTTTTTCTAAGCGCACCTCAGCCAACTGCTTTGCCTCTTTTTCATCTTCGATAGCAAAGAATATTTCTCCTGCCTCCGGAATTCCCGTAATACCCAAAACTTCGACCGGAAATGACGGACGCGCCTCAGTCACAGCCTGGCCGTGATCATTAAACATGGCCCGGATCTTACCGAAGTAATGCCCCACCAGTATATTGTGATTTAAATGCAAGGTGCCATTTTGCACAAGCAATGTTGCCACCGGGCCACGGCCTTTGGACATCTTTGCCTCTATGACTACGCCCCGGGCAGCCCTCTTAGGATTCGCTTTTAGCTCCAACATCTGGGCTTCCAGAAGTATCATCCCCAACAAATCATCTATTCCCTGTCCGGTCTTGGCAGAAACATTGACAGTAATGGTCTTGCCGCCCCAATCTTCAGAAGCCAACCCGTGCTCCTGCAATTGCTTCTTTACCCGATCGAGATTCGCCCCGGCCTTATCAATTTTATTTACCGCGACAATGATTGGGACACCTGCGGCGCGAGCATGATCTATAGATTCGATAGTCTGAGGCATGATGCCATCATCCGCAGCCACAACCAGGACTACAATATCGGTAACGCTTGCCCCGCGCATGCGCATAGCGGTAAAAGCCTCATGGCCCGGGGTATCAAGAAAAGTGATCTCGCCGTTAGGCAAGCGCACGCGATAAGCGCCGATATGCTGGGTGATACCACCATGTTCGGACTCAGCAACTTTAGTCTTACGGATAGCGTCCAACAACGAAGTCTTTCCATGGTCGACGTGGCCCATGATAGTGACAATGGGAGAGCGGGCAACTAGAGTTGCCGCGGCATCAAGCGCACTATGCGCTGACAACGCCTGCTCCTCTTTATCAGCGGCCTTCTTAACCTTACAGTGGTATTTCTCGCAGATCTTCGTTGCTAATGCCTCGTCCAGAGAATGATTTATACCCACCATGATCCCCATATTCATCATGACCTTAATGACAAGAGACGGCTTTTCCTGCAAGCGGATAGAAAGATCTTTGACGGTAATAGGAAGCTCTAACTCGATCTCTTTTAATTCCACCACCGGAACAACAGGCAATATTACCGGTTTTGGCTCAAGTCTTACCTCATGCTTATGGTGAGCAGGCTTAGCCGGCTCAACCGGCTTTGGCGTAACAACAGGCAACTTTACCGGGATTTCAGGCTTAGGCGGATGCGCAAGCGTAACGCGAGGCTTATGGGCAACTTCCGGCTTTGGAACAACTACTGGCTTAGGAACTACTACTTTATTAGGCGCAACCGGCTTAGAAACTACCAGATTTTTTACCTTAGGCGCTCCTGCCTTTACAGGCTTTGCCGCCGCCTTTGGCTTTACCGCCTTAGGCACTACCTTGACTTTAACCGCGCCCTTTGTCTTTGGTTTAATCTCTTTCCTATTTGTAGTCTTTTCTTTCTTCGCTTTTATCATAGGTCCTTTATTTTCCGGTTATTTTCTTCGCCTCTTCGATCAGCTTCTCGGCCTTTTTCTCGCCGATTCCCTTGACCTGAGTCAGCTCTTCTATTTTAGCCTTGGCAATATCTTTCGCTGATTTAAACCCTGCCTCTTTAAGACTCTCCGCAGTTTTCTCACCTACTCCGGAAAGCTCACTCAAACCCACCTCTTCTTTTACCGCTTTCTTCTTTTTATTTCTCGGCTTTGCCTCGACCGCTTCCGCCGCTTCCACCTCTGCCCCGGCTGCGGGCCCTTCGATAGCTACTGCCGCTTCTTCCGGTTTAACAGCAACCTCCTTGGTGCGGATATCCAGCTCCCAACCAATAAGACGGCTTGCCAAGCGGACATTCTGGCCGTGCTTTCCGATAGCCAGAGAAAGCTGGTCATTGGCCACGATGACCTCTGCCTTCATGCGCTCCTTATCCAGCTTTATCTCCGAAACTTCCGCCGGAGAAAGTGAGTTTTTGATATATTCACGGATATCATCATTATAGCGCACAATATCGATCTTCTCTCCCTGCAATTCGTTGACAATATTGCGCACCCGGTTGCCGCGCATGCCCACGCAGGCGCCCACCGAATCTACCTTATCATTTTTCGAACAGACCGAGACCTTGGTGCGCTCTCCGGGCTGACGCGAAATAGAGCGGATCTCCACTATCCCCTCGTAAATCTCAGGAACTTCCAACTCAAATAATTTCTTCACAAGATTCGGGTGCGTGCGGGACAGAATTATCTGCGGCCCCTTTGCTTCCTTACGCACTTCCACTACATATGCGCGTATACGATGGCCCTGTTTGTATTCCTCGCGCGGAGACTGCTCACGCTTAATCAATACCCCCTCGGCCTTACCCAAAAGGTCGATGATAATGTTGCCTTTTTCAAAGCGGTACACCGTGCCGCTAACAATCTCTCCCACCTTGCCCTGAAATTCATTGAAGACCACATCTTTCTCCGCCTCGCGCATCTTCTGAATTATCACCTGGCGCGCGGTAGAGGCGGCGATGCGACCAAAATCTATATTGGTGATCTCTTCTTCATTTCTAAAAGCGCGGATCTTGCCCGTCTGCGGGTTAAGCTCGACGCGCAGCTCCTCATCAGGCTTTAAATCGATGACTTTCTTTGCGGCACTTAGAAGCGCGCTCTCCACAGCTTCCAGAAGCACCTCCTTCTTAATGCCTTTTTCACGCTCAATCTGTTCGATAATGGCGATTAATTCCTGACTCATAATTACAGCTCCTTCCACAGCAAGTGGAACACTGGCCTTTCCTATAACCCCAAAGGGGTAGCCCTTCCTATACCTTTTAACCCCACAGGGGTAGTCCTTCCTATACCTTTTAAGGAAGGGACTAAGGAAGGGGCTAAGGCCAGGTGTTTAGTTTAAAACAGCAACTTCCCTTTATTGATTATAGACAACGATATTAACACAACCTGTCCCTCTATTTCTACGGATACCTCTGTATCGGATACTCCTCTTATAACGCCATCCCACTCGATCTTGCCGCTCACTGCCTCACGAAGAAATATCTTTACCAGCTTGCCCGAATTACGCGCAAAATCACTCTTTGCCTTCAACGGCCGGTCTATGCCCGGAGAAGAAACTTCCAGCACATAACGATCCGGAATAATGTGCTGCTCCTCTACTATGTCGCCGAGCCTGCGGTTGATCAGGGCGCATTCATCCATATTGATCCTGGTGCCGAGTTTATCCACTAAAAGCCTGACAATGATCTGCCCTGACGTCCTCACCAAATCCAGCTCCACAAGCTCTGCCTGAAGATCTTCCAAAACCGGAACAATCACCTGCTGCAAACGCTCGGTCAAAACCTGATTATCCATTCACTTTAGCCTATAATCGCCTTTATTTCTTTTAGAAGATCCACTCTTTCAACTAAAATATTCTGTCTCAGTTTGCGCGACTTCAGCTCAATCTTGTTCACAGCGAGAGTTTTGGCACCTATGGTGATAAACGCCGGGATTCCGATAAGCTCGGCGTCCTTGAATTTCACTCCCGCGCGCTCATCCCGGTCATCAAGCAAAACTTCTATGCCGTTATCAACCAGCTCACGATAAATACTGTTCGCTGATTCCATTATCTTGGAGTCAGAGATATCCAAAGGCAGGATGATCACTTTATAAGGAGCGACTTCCTTAGGCCAAATTATCCCTGAGTCATCATTATTCTGCTCAATTATCGCGGACATCAAACGGGAAACCCCGATACCATAACAACCCATGATCACCGGATTAAGTTTGCCTTGCGCATCAAGAAACTGCGCTCCCAATGCCGCGCTGTACTTAGTCCCTAATTTAAAAATATGGCCCACCTCGATGCAGTTTACCTTGCTAGCCTTTTTACCACACTTAGCGCAATCTTCTTTATCGCCATCTTTATAAGTCTTTGTGAACTTGCATTCAGAACATACCAGCACCACATCTTCTCCATCCGTAGCCGGTACCATGAACTCATGGGAGACCTTCCCGCCCATCATACCGGAGTCAGCTTCGGTAGTTAGGATCTCCAAGCCGCACCTTTCGAATATGCGCTTATACCCGGCGTACATTGCCTGGTAATTCTTATCCAAGCCTGCCTCATCCCTGTCAAAGCTATAGGCGTCCTTCATGATGAATTCACAGGCACGGATCAGGCCGAAACGCGGCCGGATCTCATCGCGGAATTTCGTCTGTATCTGATACAAAACCACCGGCAGCTGCTTGTAGCTGGAAAGATGCTTGCTTACTAAATCCGTAATAATTTCTTCGTGTGTCGGGCCAAGGCAGACTTTCCTTCCCCGCCGGTCGGTAAATTTGATCATCACTTCCCCGATGTCCTTATCACGGCCGGTACGCTGCCATATTTCAAGCGGCTGCAGCGCCGGAAGTAAAAGCTCGCTCGCGCCGCAGGCATTCATCTCCTGGCGCACGATATTCTGGATATTATTCAAAACCCGAAGCCCAAGCGGCAGATATGAATAGGCGCCGGAAAAAAGCATGCGCACCAGACCGGCGCGTAGAAGCAATTTATGGCTTATTGACTCAGCTTCCTGAGGATTCTCTTTTAATGTGGGAATAAATGTCTTTGTCCAGAGCATAAGCTAATCTTTCTTATCCCTCATCTGCATCAGGATCCCCTTATTTCTTTTAATAGATATTCTATGCAGCCCGCCGAAGACACCTTCTTCAGCGCTAAACCATTCTTAAAGACTAGGCCGTCTTTTTTTCCGAAAGCAACCCCTATATCTGCTTCCTTGGCTTCTCCCGGACCGTTTACAACGCAGCCCATAACCGCGATTTTTAATGGCCGCGTCAATAGTCGATAATCAATAGTCGATAGTCTAATTTCCAATTCTTTGACAATCTTAACCAGATTTACTTCGCATCTGCCGCAGGTAGGGCAGCTAATAATTTCCGGGCCGAATCTGCGCAACCCCACAGCCTCAAGGATTGCTTTTGCGGCAAGAACCTCCCGCTCCGGCTTATCGGTGAGAGACACTCTTATTGTATCACCTATCCCCTCAGAGAGCAATGCCCCGATAGCGATGCTGGACTTTATCGCGCCCTGAAAAGGAGAGCCCGTAGCCGTGACCCCTAAGTGAAGGGGATAATCACTTAGCTTACTCATTGCCCTATAGGTAGAGATAGTGTCGCAAACATTTGAGGCCTTCAGGGAAATCACTATATTCTTAAATTTAAAGCCTTCCAGAATCCTTATATAATCCCGCGCGGACCTAACCATAGCCTCTACCGAAGCTTTCCCGCCCTTTACTGAGCCGGAATTTACACCCACCCGGATAGGAATACGCGCCTGCTTTGCCGCAGCCACAACTTGGGCGATCTCGGCCTTGCGGAAAATATTACCGGGATTAAGCCGGACCTTATCCGCTCCTGCTTCTATCGCCGTCATCGCCAGGCGCCAATCAAAATGAATATCTGCGACCAGGGGCATCTTCACGCGAGACTTTATTTTGCGTATCGCCAAAGCATCCGCCTCATCTTTTATCGCCAGGCGCACGATCTCGCATCCCACAGCCTCAAGTTCCCTGATCTGCCTAACCACAGCCTCAACCTGAGAACTCTTGATCTTGGTCATCGACTGAATTGCCACCGGACTGCCTGCGCCGATAGTCACCCTGCCTATCCTTACTGCCTTTGTAGTCTTTCTCATAAATCCTAGTCTTATTTAAAAAACTTTATTATTCTTTCTCCGAACAACCGCATGATATCATTGTAAGTCACAAAAAGCGCCAAAGTGATGATCAGACTTAATCCCACCTGGGTGACCACCCTATCAGCCTTAAGGCTTAAAGCCCTGCCGCGTATTTTCTCCAAACCCAGAAACAGAAGATGCCCGCCGTCAAGCACCGGAAAAGGCAGAAGATTAAAAATCGCAAGGCTGACACTTAGTACCGCCATAAGATGCATTACCGCAATAATTCCAAGGCGCGCCGCTTTGGAAGTAATATAGAATATCCCCAGAGGCCCGGTCATAGATTCTTTCATATTCATTTGGCCGGTGACCATCAGCCATAGTCCCCGGTAAGTCATTGCCGTCAAATCCCAGGTTTTCTGCGCCCCCAGAATAATAGATGCAATAGGCCCGTGTTTTACAATGACCACTTCATCGTAAGGGGTTATGCCGATCAGGCCGACGCTTCGCTTCTGGCCCAACGGATCATCAACATCTTTTTGACGAATATTCACCGGGATTCTTTGCTCCTGGCCTGCCCGTAAAACTGTAAGCTCCACCTGCACCGCTTCTTTCTTAGCGTGGATCTCTTGCTGCAGCTCTTCGAAATACTGCACTTTCTTGCCGTCGATGGCAGTGATCACATCTTCTACCTGAATACCGGCTTTCTGCGCACCAAAGCCCTCGATTAAGCCACCAACCTTGGTGGTCAATGTCGGATATCCTACAAATGAAATCAGACAAAAACAAATAAATCCTAAGGCATAATTCAACAGTGGCCCGAAAAAAATTATATTAAAACGCTGACCCGGCCCCTTAGCCAGATATTCATCAGGCTTTCCGGAATATTCCTCCCGGCTATCTCCGGCCATCTTAACAAACCCTCCCAGCGGTACACAAGCCACGCTATACTCGGTATCCCCGGCCTTCTTTTTAAACAGCTTAGGCCCGAACCCTAAAGAAAACTGCTCCACTCGCACTCCGGCGCGCCTTGCCATGATAAAATGCCCAAACTCATGGACGATGATCAACACGCTTAACATAAAAAAGAAAAGTATCAGACTAATCATAATTTTAATCCATCCTTGTGATAAGCCGGTACGCGGACCTACGCGCCCAGCTATCCGCTTCTTGAATACCTTCTAAATCCGGTTTCTTGATAAAGCGATGTTTATCCAAAACACGCTCCACTACTTTAGGTATAGAGGTAAATCCCAAATTCCGTTTTAAGAATTCCTCGACGCACACTTCATTGGCGGCATTCAACACCGCAGGATACGTTCCCATCTCCCTGGCAGCACGGTACGCCAGGCCAAGACAGGGAAACTTCTTAAAATTCGGCTCCTCAAAATGCAATGCCCTAAGCCTAGCAAAATCCAGATACTGCGCAGAGTGCTCCAGTCGCCGCGGCCAAGATAGCGCGTATTGAATAGGTATACGCATATCCGTCGCTGATAACTGCGCCATCACCACCCCGTCCACAAACTCAACCATCGAGTGTATTACCGCCTCGGGATGCACCAAAACCTTGATCTTATCCGCAGGCACATCAAACAAAAACATCGCTTCCAATAACTCCAACCCCTTGTTCATCAGGGTCGCGGAATCTACAGTGATCTTCCTGCCCATCTTCCAGCGCGGATGCCGCAGAACCTTCTCTACCGATATATTCTTTAAATCCTTAGCTTTGGTTTTACGAAAAGGCCCACCCGAAGCAGTCAGATAAATTTTACGCAGCCGGGATTTATCTTCACCTTCCAGACACTGCCATATCGCCGACTGTTCGCTATCTATGGGGATGATCCTGACATTTTTTCTGGCAGCCAGCTCCATAATAATGCTGCCGGCCATGACCAGGGCTTCCTTATTGGCTAAAGCAATATCTTTACCGTGCTGTATGGCCGTGACCAGCGGCAGTAAAGCTTGGGAGCCGCTGATAGACACCAGAACAGTATCAACGCGTTTATCCCGGCATAGCTCCAAAAGCCCTGCCTCCTCGCTTAAGACCCGCACACCCCGGCCGGCCTTTGACCGCAAAGCAAGACTTGCCGCCCTATCGATCACACAGACAAGCTTAGGATGAAACTCACGCATCTGGCGGCTCAAAAGATCGATATTAGAATTAGCACTTATTGCCACCACACGAAACTCACCCGGAAAGCGTCTGACCACTTCCAAAGCATTCTTGCCGATCGAACCGGTGGAGCCTAAAATCGCTATATTCTTCATTTAAGAACGTTTGAGACGTAGAAATAAAATACCGGCGCGGTAAACAGAAGACTATCGATTTCATCCAATATTCCGCCCATGCCCGGGATTATCTTTCCGGAATCTTTCACTTCACAGTCGCGCTTTATTAGCGACTCAGAGAGATCTCCCAACTGGCCGATTATCCCGAAAATAACACCCAACGCGATTATATGCGGATATGATAAATTAAGAAAATGATTCCCTGCCAATGCGCCCAGCACGCTGAATATTAACCCGCCGATAGAGCCTTCCACTGTTTTCTTCGGGCTTATACGCGGCAACAAAGGGGTGCGGCCAAATCGCAGACCAATAAGATAGGCTCCGATATCTCCGCCCTTAGTGATCAAAAGTATCGTAGCTAGCAACGCCATACCGCGGGGTAAATAAATGATCTTGATCAAGAAACTAAAAAACCAGGAAACATAAAGTATGCCGAAAAGCGTGGTAGAGATATCCACCACCACACCGGTTGTTTTGCGGCGGCGAAACTGCATCAGTATAAGGACCAAAAGAACCGCACCGATTAAAATCAACTCGCCCTTCTTAGTCGGCTCAAAACGGAATACGATTGATAGCGGCAGAACCGCTCCCATGCCAATACCTACGTATTTGTAAATATGGATACCTTTATGCTCCAGCATGGTAAAGAACTCATAAAGCCCAAAGATGGTAAAAATAGTGACGATCAGGCCGCAAACGGTAAAAGACGCAAACCCGTTCCAGTCAATATAAATGGCTGCGGCAATTACCCCGATAAGAACCAGCGCGCTTATTACCCGCTTAGCTACCATTGACGCCCCCGAACCTTCTTTCCCGTAACTGATACTCCTTTATCGCCTCTTCAAAATACGGCCGCTTAAAATCCGGCCAGTAAACCTTAGGAAAATAAAACTCAGCATACGAAAGCTGCCAGAGCAGAAAATTGCTGATCCGCATTTCTCCGCTGGTGCGTATCAATAGATCCGGATCCGGGATTCCGGCAGTATAAAGATACCCAGAAAACAAATCCTCGTTTATTTCCGACGTATCTACCCGGCCTTTAAGAACATCGACCGCAATTCGCTTTGCCGCGTCCGCTATCTCCTGGCGGGAGCCGTAATTCAAGGCCAAGATCATAATCAGCCCGGTATTATTGCGAGTGAGCTCTTCGGATTTACTGATCTTATTAAGCACCTGCTTCGGCAAAGGGGCGGCTCTTCCGATTACTCGAAAACGAATATTATTCTTATGCAGCTTTTTTACCTCACGGTCGAGAAAATTATTCAGGTAGCGCATCAACATGCTCACTTCGGACTTAGGCCTACTCCAATTTTCGGTAGAGAAAGCAAAGAAAGTCAGCGCTTTAATCCCAAGCTCTGCGGCAGTATTAACTGTGTCCCTTACCCGCTCAATACCCTCTAAGTGCCCGGCAATCCGGCCCAAGCCCTTTTCCTTGGCCCAGCGGCCGTTTCCATCCATGATTATAGCGACATGCTTAGGTAAATTATTTTTATCGATCATAAGTAATTGCAAATAAAGCGGCTCTACCTACGCCGCTTCAAGCATTAGAAAACCCTTTGCGCCTGGTTCTTACGCTTGACGCTTTGGGCATTTATTGCCTCTACTGATGCACCCGGTAATCTATATTCGGGAAAATGTTATCTTTGTACTCGATATCCGCCAGCCACTCTTCGTCGATAGAGTTCGACTGTACATCTTCGTAGAGGCGGCCAAACCGCAGGACGTGCTCTTTGGTGCGGCGTACGGCATAGGAAGTGTGGGTGCCGGTGCCCATAATAAATGCCCAATCGGAGCTTTGCGAAAGCAACAATTCGCGCAGGGCCTGATTTAATGCCCGTTTCTGCAAGCCTTCAGCGCAAGGATATTTCTTTACCAGCTCGGTCATACGGTTGCTTGAGGCATGCAAATGCCTGTATATCCAGTCATTCGGCCCCTGCAGCCACATCTCGCTGTAGCCCTTCCACCCCCAACTGGACATCGAAGGAGTTATTACCTGGTTGCGCGGGTTCTCGCTCAAATACTCAGAAGGCGTAATCATGCGGATCGCATCCTGATCGCAGGAAGCTTTACGCATAAGAAAATCCAACCACTGCGGCCCCTCATACCACCAGTGCCCGTAAAGCTCGGCGTCATACGGAGAAACGATCAGCGGCTTTTTCTGCATGAAGCCCTGAAGATATTCCACCTGCTTCTGACGGTTAAAAAGGAAATTTCCTGCATGATCTGCCGCGCGCTCACGCGCCCACTGAGGATTGTATGGCTCTTTATTATTCCCGGTTCCGGTTATACGGTAATACTTGATGCCGGTATTGATACGCACCCCGTCAGGATGAATATAGGGCTTTATATAATCAAATTCTAAGTCAAATCCGATGTCGCGGTAGAACTCCCTATAATTGTAGTCTCCGGGATACCCTTCTATGGATGACCATACCTGCTTCGATGATTCGAGGTCGCGGCCAAAAGCTGCTACACCTGTATTCTTGCAATACACCGGAGCAAACACTCCGTATTTTGGGCGCGGAGTCCCGTGAAGAATGCCATGCGAATCAGTAAAAAAGAATTTTATTCCCGCTTCTTTTAATATCTCATCGTGCCCCGGCACATAACCGCATTCAGGAAGCCAGATACCGCGCGGCTTACGGCCAAAAACACTTTCGTAATGGCTAACTGCCACTTTTACCTGCGCCCGCACCGACTCTTTACAGACATCCATCATCGGAAAATATCCATGCGTGGCTGCGCAGGTAATGATCTCCAGTTTTCCCAGGTCCTGGAATTTCTTAAAAGCCATCACCAGGTTACGGTGATAATATTCAAAGGTGTCCCTCGCCCGGCAAAACTGATTAAGATACATAGTAGCCAGGCTCTGGAACTGCGGCTGCCAGGTGGTACGCTCTATTTCATGATGCGACAACTCAATAAGCTTATTAATATGTTTTAAGTACCGCTCCTCTAAAAGTTGATCGCTTAACATAGAAATAAGCGTGGGGCTTAAGGTCATGGTCAGGCGAAAATCTACTTTATCCTCGACTAGCTTCTCAAAAACCCAGATCAGCGGCAGGTAGGTCTCGGTTATCGCCTCATACAGCCAGTCCTCTTCCAGAAAATCCTCATGCTCCGGATGGCGCACGAACGGCAGGTGTCCGTGCAAAACCATACAGAGATACCCTTTGTGCATTTTTATTTGACTTCCTTTATCAGATTGCTTGTTTTGGTTTCGCGCGAGACTATCGGTATGACAGTGCGCTCCTCTATCTCATCAGCGGAAACAGCCTTGACCGGAATGGTCTGTTTACCGTCGGGAAGGGCAAACCTTAAAGTAAATGTTCCGTCCTGGCGTAAATTGATGGAACGGCCCTGGACCGTGACTTTGGCGTCAGGCTCAGTGGCTCCATAGACGATCAGTTCGCAATCCACCCACATCCAGAATTTTCTCTGCTTTACTTCTTTCTTTACGGGACTGGCCATGGAAGCCATGCCCGGAGAAGCCATGGCCCCTGAGAAAAGCGCCTGTTTTATGCGCTCCTGCCAGGCTTTACCCACGGGAGAGCTTTGGCCCAGGCCAAAACCCATGCCGTAAAGCCGGGCGAACATCTCCTCGGGGATCATCCACTCTTCGTCAGTGATCCACGACGGACCTACAATCGGCGTGTGCACCACATTGGAGCGCACGATGGTGATGAAACGGCCATCGGGAAGAAGCAAACCGTAATCAACGCACCAGGACTTGCCAGGGCCTCCGGCATCAATATACCAATTGCTGGAGTATTCATTTACGTGGATATCGAAATGCTGATGGGCGTTAGAACCGTTAAAAATAATATTACTGACATCATAAACGCGTAGCACTCTGCGAGCCTTATGGAAATTATCGCCCAGTTCAGATTTTTGGCGTTCGAAAGTCGCCCAGCACACCTCCCAATAAGTATGCAACCACCAGGGGTCGCGCACCATAAGCACGATCTTGTCTTGATCATATCCTCCGGGCAACTCCTGCGGCATAGAACGGCGGCCGTGAGCGCGGGTTATTTCAGGATGGGAAAATTTGGCCTTTTCGACGACCATTTCCTGAAAACCGTGGACCTCTTTTCTTGCTTCTTGCGCAGACTCAAGCCTAACGCCCGCCTTGACTATCTTCTTTCGCGCATTCGGTTTCTTCGAAGCGGCTTTTTTTATCTTGTCTTTGATTTTTCTGATCATCGCCACACCCTCCTGCTTAGTTCAGACATATAAGTTACCCCACAGGGGTAGGCCTTACTCTCCGATAAAGAAAGGGCCTTATGTCGAAACGAACTAAATATACACTCCATAACTTACCCCACAGGGGTAGGCCTTACTCTCCTATAAGTAAGGGCCTTATGTCTTCACTAACAAAAAAGGGGAGTGAATCCCCTTTTTAAGAACAAAACGTTCTTTTAAACCTTTATTTCATTTCTGCGCCTTCTTACAGTTGATCAGCGCCTCTTCCAGCGCCTCTTTAAGTTTAGTAACCTTGCTCAGCTCCTCTTTCAAGCTTTGATTGATCATCTGCTCCTGGGCCAATGCCCTTTTCGTCGACTCAAGCAGAGACTTTTCTTCGCTAAGCTCTTTTTCCTTCGCCAAAACGTTCTGCGTCAGGCCGTCCTTAATGTTCTTGATTTCTTCCTGACAGGTCAGGCGGCCAAGCATCTCGTCGTTCCACTGGCGCTTGAGGCCCCTGATTTTAGCACAGGAGCTAACAGCCATAATAAAGAATACTCCAGCAAGAACAGCTAAAATTACGATTAACTTACCCTTAAGAGACTCCTGCATCTTTCGTCTTCGCTGACTCTACTATTTAAGATTCTCCTCTGAATCCCTTACGGAGGAAGTGCCTTCTTTTACTTTTGTTACTTTGGGAACAATGACGATCTCTACTCTACGGTTCTGCTGGCGCCCGCTCTTTGAATCATTAGACTCAACCGGCCGATATTCGCCGTAGCCGACTGCGGAGAGACGCGCGGGGTCGACAGACTCATTATTCACCAGATAATGCAGAACACTTAAGGCGCGGGCCGAAGACAGCTCCCAGTTGGACTTCCAGCTGGAGCGCATGATGGGAACGTTGTCCGTATGACCTTCGATCCCGACGTTGAAATCAGGAACGTTCTCGTTCAATACTTTGCTGACCTTATCCAGCACCGAATACGCCTCGGGCCTGACTGCCGCCTTGCCGGAATCAAACAAAAGGTCTCCCACGACGGTAATAACCAAACCTTTTTCCAATCTTTCAAGCTTGACCTGCTTGTCCTGGATCTCCTGGGCAAGCCTGTCTTCCAGGGTCTTCTGGGCTTGAGATAACTCGTCTACCTGCTGGGATAACTGCTGGATCCTCTCTGTGTCGGAGCGCCTGCCCTTCTGGAAGATCACGGTACACCCGGCGAGAGTAAATGTAAGGCTTAAAATAATAGCGGATTTGATGAAAAAGTTCTTCATATTCGTTCTCCTTTCACAATAAGTGAAACTTAAATATATCACAGCCTATAATTCAAGTCAAGCTAAATTACACCATCGAAATAGTATCTTCTCTGGCTGAGCCGACAGAAATCATGGAAATCTTTGTTCCCAGCATATCACTCAAGAGTTTGAGATAATCTTTAGCATTGGGATGTAACTGCTTAAAAGTCCTCGGCTTAACACGGGTCTCCGGCCAGCCAGGAACTTCCTTATAAACCGGCACAGCGTTCTTCTGGACCTGAAGGTCGTAGGGGAATTCTTTAAAAATCTTACCTTTATACTTATAGGCATTGCAAAGCTTAATGACCTTAAGCCCGTCCAAAACATCCATTTTCATAATAGCCAACTCGGTGATTCCGTTGATCAACACCGCTTGCTTACTCATTACCCCGTCAAACCAGCCGCACCTTCTAGGCCTGCCGGTAGTTGCGCCAAACTCCTTACCTTTCTGACGGATAAACTCGGCAAAATCGGAGACGAATTCCGTCGGAAACGGGCCCTCCCCTACTCGCGTGGTATAGGCCTTAGCCACACCAATGACCTTGTCGATGCTTACTGGAGCTACACCCGTCCCAATACATGCACCGCCGCTTGTCGCGGAAGATGAGGTGACAAACGGATAGGTCCCGAAATCAATATCCAGAAACGTCCCCTGCGCACCCTCAAAAAGCACATCCTTGCCCTTCCTGGTCGCCTCGTTCAGAATAAGCGTAGTATTGGCGAGGTACTTACGAAACCTTCTGCCGTAGCCTAAATATTCTTTATAAATAGCGTTGAAATTAAAACCCGGATGATCGTAGACTTTTCTAAAAATCTCATTCTTTTCGTTGAGATTATCCTTTAGCTTATCCCTTAATACCGCGGCATTCAAAAGGTCAAGCATGCGGATGCCACAGCGGTTGATCTTATCGGAATAGCAGGGCCCAATACCTCTTCCGGTAGTACCGATCTTATTGGCGCGCTTACTCTCGCGCAGCAGGTCAAGGTTCTTATGGTAGGGCATGATTACGTGGGCAAGAGGTGAAATCTTAAGCCGACTGTCAATAGCTATGCCGGACTTGGCCAGATCATTAATCTCCTTAAGTAACACCACCGGATCGATGACTACGCCGTTTCCGATGCAGCAGATCTTTCCCTTGTGCAGAATCCCCGACGGAAGAAGATGGAATATATATTCCTTGTTCCCGGTGACTACGGTGTGGCCAGCGTTGTTACCGCCCTGATAGCGCACGATATAGTCCACATTCTGGCTCAATATATCGATGACCTTGCCCTTGCCTTCATCACCCCATTGCGTGCCTACTAATACGATATTCATATTTTATGGCGACATAGTGAAGATCTTGCGCGCGATATCCGGATAAGTAGCGATAAATTTCAGCTCCTCATCGACCAACGGCAGCTGGTTGTGCACATTGGCGTAACGCACCAGCTCCAATATCTCGGCAGCCTCTTCGTCGTTTTTGAAAGCGACCTCTAATTTATCATAAACATTCCTGAAACCCTTGATCCCGGAATACTCACCGGCGGTGATCTTGCGGCCGGTCTCGATGATCTCCGCCTCACCTCTACCTAACTCCTCATACTCGTAAAGCTCGTAATTGCGCCTGTCCTTAAGCGCTCCGTCAGCGTGAATACCCGACTCATGGGCAAAGGCATTGGCGCCCACGCCCGGTTGATTTATTGGAATAGGCACTCCGAAAGCGTAAGAAGCGTACTTACTAATCTTCCAGGCCATCTTCAGGTCAACCCGCGGATCAAGCACATAATCCTGCATGCCGCTGCCATACTTGATAGCCAGAATACAGGAGACCAGGTCGGCGTTGCCCGCGCGCT
>JAPLLR010000056.1 GCA_026387455.1 Candidatus Omnitrophota bacterium
ACGCGCCTGTAGGAAGTCGAACCGTGCGTCTCAGGGCCACCTTTCCAATGCCAGCGCTTCATACCGCCCTGAAAACCCTTGCCGATAGATGTGCCGGTTACGTCAACGAAATCGCCTGACTTAAAAACATCAACCTTCAGCTCATCGCCGACTATATATTCCACGCTAGCTTCTTTAGGGATCTCTCTGATGAACTTGCGCGGCGAAACACTAATCTTCTTAAACATTCCCGCCTGCGGTTTTTTAAGCTTTTTTTCAACCACCTGTTCAAACCCGAGCTGAACGTTCTTGGCGTTTACCGACAATACCGCGCAGGGGCCGGCTTCAATAGCCGTGACGCAAACCATATCTCCGGCTTCGTTGAACACATTGGTCATACCTAATTTTTTCCCTAACAAACCGATCATTTTAACCTTTTCCGTTCCGCAAGCTATCTTCGTCAAAACAAAACTAACGAAAATAACAGAACTTTCGTTATTTGATTTCTACATCCACACCGGCGGGGAGATTCAACTTCCTCAAAGAATCAATGGTCTTTGAAGTCGGCTCAAAAATATCGATAAGGCGCTTGTGAGTGGAAAGCTCAAATTGCTCACGTGACTTCTTGTCGACATTTGGAGAACGCAAAACCGTATAAATCTCCCTTTTAGTGGGAAGCGGCACCGGGCCAGCTATTCTGGCCCCGGAGCGCTTAGCAGTTTCCACGATTTCCACAACCGCCTGATCTAACAGACGGTGATCGTATGCTTTTAACCTGATTCGTATTTTCTGTGCAGTTGACATATTTTTAAGCAATGATCTCAGTTACGACGCCCGCGCCTACAGTGCGGCCGCCCTCGCGAATAGCGAAACGCGATTCCTTCTCCATAGCGATAGGAATAATCAACTCTACGTCACATGCCACATTATCACCGGGCATGACCATTTCCACACCTGCCGGCAACATAGTGACACTCCCGGTTACGTCGGTGGTACGAAAATAAAACTGAGGCCTGTACCCTTTAAAGAACGGTGTGTGCCTACCGCCTTCTTCCTTGCTCAAGATGTAAATCTGAGCCTTGAACTTGGTGTGCGGGGTAATGGACTTGGGAGCAGCGATAACCATTCCGCGCTCGATCGCATCCTTATCCACGCCTCTTAAAAGAAGGCCTACGTTATCTCCGGCCTGCCCTTCGTCTAACAGCTTTCTGAACATTTCGATCCCCGTAACAACCGTCTTCTTTACTTCCGGCCTTAAACCTACAAGTTCTACCTCTTCGTTAATTTTGACCTTACCGCGCTCGATCCTCCCGGTTCCCACTGTCCCTCTACCTTCGATGCTGAACACGTCTTCGACAGCCATGAGTAACGGCTTATCCATATCGCGGGTGGGAAGCGGAATAAAATCGTCGCAAGCCTTGATCAAATCAAGTATACACTTGACGTCGGGGCTGGTGGGATCATTGGCAGCAGCCATTGCCTTGGAAGCGCTTCCTTTTATGATAGGAGTCTTTTCTCCGGGAAAACCGTATTTGGTAAGTAGCTCTCTTACTTCCATCTCAACCAGATCCAGCAATTCGTTATCGGTGACCAAGTCGACCTTGTTTAAGAATACGACCATAGAAGGCACGTTTACCTGACGGGCCAAAAGGATGTGCTCTCTGGTCTGAGGCATCGGGCCGTCAGCAGCGGAAACAACCAGGATTGCGCCATCCATCTGCGCGGCTCCGGTGATCATGTTCTTGATGTAGTCGGCGTGTCCGGGGCAATCGATGTGAGCATAATGCCGAGCCTCGGATTCATATTCGACGTGCGAAACCTGTATGGTAACGACCTTTGTCTCGTCTCTTACCGTACCGCCCTTAGCAATATCAGCATATGTACGAGCAGTAGCCTTACCCATCTTTGCCAGTACGTTGCAAATCGCAGCGGTCAGAGTGGTTTTACCGTGATCGATGTGACCAATGGTACCGATATTTACGTGCGGTTTACTTCTTACAAACTTCTCTTTAGCCATTTTCCCCTCCTTTAATAACTAATAATTTCCCTAAGAATGTCTCCTGGAACCGGCGCTCGTGAATCCTGCAGCAATTTTTTCTGCTATATGTGAAGGCACTTCAGCGTAAAACGAAGGCTCCATTGTATAGGAAGCACGGCCTTGTGTCAAGGATCTTAATATAGTCGCGTAGTTGAAGACTTCCGCAAGCGGAATGTTCGCCCTGATAGTCCTTAAATTCATTCTCTGCGCCAGCGACATGATCTTCGCTCGACGGGAACTGAGGTCTCCGATGACCTGCCCCATGTATTCTTCCGGAACGATCACTTCCATATCCATGATCGGCTCAAGCAAGATGGGATTTGCCTTACGAAGCCCTTCGTTAAATGCCAGGGATCCAGCCATCTGGAAAGCCAGTTCCGATGAATCAACATCATGATAAGATCCATCGATCAAGGTGACTTTCACATCCGTAACCGGATAACCTGCAAGCGAGCCGCTCTTTGCCGCCCCGAAAACCCCCTTCTTTACTGCCGGAATAAACTCGCGCGGAATAGCGCCGCTTTTAATTTTATCCTCAAAAGTGATACCTGTTCCCGGGACTTCCTGCGGCTCCATCTCAAGAACGCAGTGGCCGTACTGGCCGCGTCCTCCGGATTGACTAATAAATTTGCCCACCTGAGAGATCTTTTTAGTCAGAGTCTCGCGATAAGCCACCTGGGGCTGACCCACTTGAGCCTCAACATTAAATTCCCTTAAGATTCGATCGATAATAATCTCCAGATGCAGCTGACCCATGCCGGCGATAATAGTCTGGCCGGTCTCCTCATTGTAAGTAACACGAAATGAAGGATCCTCGTCTTCCAATTTATGCAAAGCTAACCCAAGTTTCTGCTGGGCGTCTTTTGTTTTTGGCTCGATCGCCTGCTGAATCACCGGCTCAGGGAACTTCATGGCTTCGATCAGTATCTGATTTTTCTCAGTGCACAGCGTATCGCCTGTCTTAGTATCCTTTAAGCCCACAGCTGCGGCAATGTCGCCGGTAGAAACACTATCTACGATCTCCTGCCTATTGGCGTGCATTTTGACGATCTTGGTCACGCGCTCTCGCTCGCGCTTTGAGGCGTTAAAAATATAGGTCCCCGCCATAAGAGTTCCAGAATAAACCCGGATATAATTTAATTTACCGACGTAAGGGTCAGTAGCTACTTTAAAACTCAACGCGCAGAAAGGCGCTTTGTCATCAGCTTTGATCTCTTCGAATTCTCCGCTATCCGGATTAATTCCTTTGATCGGAGGCAGATCCAGCGGAGAGGGCAGATAATCGCGCACCGCGTCTAAAACCAGCTGTACCCCCTTATTCTTAAATGCCGAACCGCATAAAACCGGAACAAACTTATTGGCAATGACCGCTTTCCTGATCCCATCTTTGATCTCTTTAACGCTGATCTCTTTGTTGTGCAGATAATCTTCCATGATCTTATCATCCACCTCGGCCAGCTTCTCGATCAAGACCATGCGCGCTTTCTCAACCTCAGGCATCATCTCTGCAGGCACATCCTTAACCTCAAACTCCTTACCAGAATCATCCTTATAAAGACTCAGCTTCTTTTCGATTATATCAATAATGCCGGTGAAATCCTGCTCTTTCCCATAAGGGACCTGGATAGCCGCCACATTCGCCGCCAGCCTTTTCTCCATCTGGTCAATGACCATTTTTAAATCGCTGCCGGTCCTGTCCATCTTATTTACAAAGGCGATGCGGGGAACTTCGTATCTATCCGCCTGACGCCAGACTGTCTCTGTCTGCGGCTCGACTCCGCCAACTGCGCAGAAAATCACCACTGCTCCGTCAAGCACCTTTAACGACCTTTCAACTTCGATTGTAAAATCAACATGCCCGGGAGTATCGATCAGGTTGATGGTAATATCCTTCCAGCTGCAGGTAGTAGCGGCTGAAGTAATAGTAATACCCCTTTCCTGCTCCTGCACCATCCAGTCCATGGTGGCTGTGCCGTCATGAACCTCACCTAGTTTATAGTTTTTCCCGGTATAAAAAAGCACGCGCTCGCTGGTAGTGGTCTTACCCGCATCAATGTGCGCGATGATCCCGATATTCCTGAGTTTATTTAAAGGTATTGTTCTTTCCATTTTATATTATTAAACCTTCGTCTATTAACCCCTTCTGGACTATACCTTTCCTTATAGGAAAGGAAAGTATAGCCCTTTCTGGGCTACCACCTAAAATGCGCGTATGCCTTGTTGGATTCGGCCATCTTATGGGTATCGTCTCTTTTCTTTATGGCTGAACCTTCGCCTTTATAAGCGGCGATGATCTCATCAGCTAACTTTTCCGGCATGGGCTTGCCCTTTTTGGTCTTGGCATAATCTCTCATCCAGCGTAAAGCTATTGAAGTGCCTCGCTCCTGCCTTACTTCAATAGGCACCTGATAAGTAGCACCTCCCACGCGGCGGGGTTTTACTTCCAGGCGCGGACGGACGTTATCAAGAGCCTTATGAAAGACCTTGATCACATCCGCCTCGTTGAGATTCTTCTTCACGATCTCAAAAGCTCCGTAAACGATACCCTCGGCAACCGATTTCTTGCCTGCGAGCATCACCATGTTAATGAACTTGCCTACGATCTTGCTGTTGTAAATAGGATCTGCTAAGACTACCTTTTCCTGCGCTTTTCTTCTTCTCATTTTATTTTCCTGTCCCCAAGGACAGCCCTTTCTTTACCTATAAAGAAAGGGGCTAGTCCTCAATAATTACGCGGCCTTTGGCCTCTTTGCGCCGTATTTGGAGCGTCCTCGCCTACGCGCATTTACTCCTGCGGCATCCAGCGTGCCTCTGATGATATGGTACCTCACACCGGGCAGGTCCTTGACGCGCCCGCCTCTGACCAAAACGATAGAATGCTCCTGAAGATTGTGCCCTTCTCCCGGGATATACGCTGTGACTTCGATCCCCGTAGTCAACCTTACCCTTGCGATCTTACGCAAAGCTGAATTAGGCTTCTTGGGGGTCATGGTGCGCACCTGAAGACAGACGCCGCGTCTCTGCGGGCAAGCCTTCAAAGCCGGTGATTTAGTTTTTTTCTTCTTAGAAACCCTACCCATTCTGATCAACTGTGAAATTGTCGGCATACGTTTATTCCTTTTTTAAGCTTTACTTTCTCTTTTTTTCGCTTCTTCCTCTTTTTCGGAAGGCAGCTTCACTACCTCTATATCACGGTGAGTGTGAAATCCTGTTCCCGCCGGGATCAGGTGACCCACAATAACATTTTCTTTCAAACCAAATAGCTCATCGCGCTTTCCGCTGGTGGCGGCTTCCGTAAGAACACGCGTTGTCTCCTGGAAGCTTGCGGCTGAAATAAAGCTCTCGGTGGTTAATGACGCCTTGGTAATACCTAATAATAAAGGTGTCGCCTGAGCAGGCTTTCCGCCTTTTTTGATCACCTTGGAATTTTCACTCTGGAACTTCCACTTATCAACCTGCTGAGTGGCCAGGAACTCGGTGTCACCCGGATCCTCTATCCTTATCTTCTTCAACATCTGTCTGATGATCAACTCGATATGCTTGTCGTTTATGTTTACGCCCTGCAGACGATAGACTTCCTGCACTTCGTTGACCAAATACTCCTGAAGCACCTTGTCTCCGCAGACTCTCAGAATATCCTGCAAGACCAACGGCCCGTCGGTCAAGGGCTGTCCGGCATTTACTTTATCACCCTTGTACACATTGGGATGCTTGCCATGCGGAATGGCGTATTCCCTGGCCATACCGGTAGGAGACTTGACGATGATCAGGCGCTGCCCTTTTTTGGTCTCGCCGAACTCCACAAATCCGTCAATTTCACTGATTACTGCCGGGTCTTTCGGACGGCGAGCTTCAAAAAGCTCAGCCACGCGTGGAAGACCTCCGGTAATATCCCTAGTCTTCATGACTGAACGTGGGATCTTAGCCAATAAGTCTCCGGAACCAACCTTAGCATTATCCTTGACCATGATGTGCGCTCCGATTGGGATTGGATATATCCCTAAGATTTCCTTCTTCTCGTCAGAGATAATGATCTGAGGATGAAACTCTGCTTTGTGCTCGACTACCACACGCTCGGTAAGCTTAGTCACCGGATTCAACTCTTCGTGCATGGTGATACCTTCCTTAAGATCCTCAAACCTGATCAAACCTCCGACTTCCGTCAGAACGGGCATAGTGTAAGGATCCCAGCGCACAAAGGCAATACCCTTGTTTACCTCATCGCCGTCGGCGATGCTGATAAATGCGCCCTGAGGCACAGTATAACGCTCAAGCTCTCTGCCTTGCTTGTCGTTGACGCTAATAGCGCCGTTTCTGTTCAGGACGACGAACTCTTTATTCTTGGAGGTGACTCTTAAATTGTGATACTTGACAATACCTTTATTCTTAGATTTGGTGAAAGACTGTTCAACGGTTCGGGAAGCAGTACCGCCGATGTGGAAAGTTCTCATGGTCAGCTGTGTTCCTGGCTCGCCGATACTTTGCGCAGCGATAACACCCACTGCTTCACCCAGTTCCACTAGCCTTCCGGAAGACAAATTCCTGCCGTAACACTTGGTACACATTCCGCGCCCGGATTCACAGGTCAGCACACTTCGGATACGGATCATTTCAATCCCCAGTCTCTCTATCATATCCGCTTTTTCCAGAGTAATTTCGCTTCCTGCCTCAACAATAATCTCATCCGTAATAATATCGACTATATTATCCAGCGCGACTCTTCCTACGATACGGTCCTTAAGGCTGACCACCACCTCATCGCCTTCAATAATCGCGGAAATCGTGATACCGTTCAAAGTTCCGCAGTCAATCTCGGAAATGATTACTTCCTGAGCCACGTCCACCAAACGGCGGGTCAAGTAACCTGCGTCAGCGGTCTTAAGCGCCGTATCAGCCAGACCTTTGCGCGCGCCGTGAGTGGAAATAAAATATTCAAGAACGTTCAAGCCTTCTCTGAAGTTAGCAGTAATTGGGTTCTCGATGATTTCACCAGATGGCTTAGCCATAAGGCCGCGCATGCCTGCCAGCTGCCTTACCTGCAGACGCGAACCACGCGCCCCAGAATCCGCCATCATAAAAATCGGATTAAAAGGATGCATTCCCTTAAATAACAAATCCGAAACTCTTTCGGTAGTATGAGTCCAAATGTCAATGACCTTGGACTTGCGCTCACTTTCAGTGATAATACCTTTACGGTACTGGTCCTCGACCTTAGCCACTTCCTCCCTGGCTTCCTTAAGCACTTGTGGCTTTTCCTCAGGCACCTGCATGTCGTCGATGCCAATGGAAATGCCACCCTTCGTAGCACTCTCAAAGCCTAGCTTCTTGATGTCGTCAAGAAGCTTGACTGTGGCGCTATGGCCAAATCTCTTATGACAGTCAGTGACAACTTCTGACACCTTGCCTTTATTCAATTCGTTATTCACAAACCCAAAATCCTTAGGCAGGACCTGGTTGAAAATGACCCTTCCGACCGTAGTAGTGATCTGCTGCACTCCCGGAATGAATTTCTTCTCCTCCATGTCAAATACGCCGTTGGCCCTTACCTTAATACTAGCATGCAGCTCGACAGTGCCATCCTCGTAAGCCACAATGACTTCTTCGGCATTGGAGAAGGACATTCCTTCACCTTTTGCTCCGGGCTTTTGCTTAGACAGATAGGATGTGCCTAAAATTATGTCTTGGGTCGGGGTAACGACAGGTCGGCCGTCTGCGGATGAAAAAATATTGTTGATGGATAGCATCAAGATCTTTGCTTCCAGCTGTGATTCAAGCGAAAGTGGCACATGCACTGCCATCTGGTCTCCGTCAAAGTCAGCGTTAAAAGCGGTACAGACTAAAGGGTGCACCTTGATGGATTTACCTTCGATAAGAAGCGGTTGGAAAGCCTGTATCCCTAGGCGGTGAAGTGTAGGTGCTCGGTTTAAGAGCACCGGATGATCCTTGATCACCTCATCGAGAATATCCCATACCTCGATCTTGCCGCGCTCAACCATGCGGCGGGCGCCCTTGATAGTGTGCACAAAACCTTTTTCGCGTAATTTCTTGATGATGAACGGCTCGAAAAGCTCTAAGGCCATCTGCTTAGGCAAGCCGCATTCGTGAAGCTTAAGCTCCGGACCGACCACAATGACAGAACGGCCGGAATAATCCACGCGCTTACCCAGAAGATTCTGGCGAAACCTTCCCTGCTTTCCCTTAAGCATATCGGAAAGGGACTTAAGCGGACGGTTGTTGGCGCCTAAAACCGGCTTGCCGTGCCTACCATTATCTAAAAGCGCATCCACCGCCTCCTGAAGCATGCGCTTTTCGTTACGTATGATGATCTCCGGAGCGCTTAACTCCATGAGTTTTCTTAAACGGTTGTTGCGGTTGATCACGCGGCGGTACAGATCATTGAGGTCACTAGTGGCAAATCTTCCGCCATCTAACGGGACCAACGGGCGAAGATCCGGAGGAATCACCGGAAGGATCTCAAGGATCATCCACTCCGGACGGTTTCCGGATTTCTTGAAGTCCTCGACCACGCGCAGGTACTTAAGCACCTTACGGTTACTTAAAATATCTTTTGATTTCTCAAGGTCGCGCCTGAGCTTGCGGCAGGCATTATCCAGGTCCAGCTCTTTTAACAGGTCTCTTACGGCCTCGGCACCAATCTTTGCCTTGAAATTACCGCCGTACTTAGCCACTGCTTCCTGATACTTCTCTTCGCTAAGCAGCTCTTTTTTCTTAAGAGCAGTTGTGCCGGGATCAACCACCACATACTCCTCGTAATAAATAATCTTCTCAAGGTCCCGTAGGCTAATGTCAAGGAGAGCAGCCATACGGCTGGGCACTGCTTTGAAGAACCAAATATGGGTGACCGGTGTGGCTAAATCAATGTGTCCCATGCGTTCGCGGCGGACCGATGAACGATCCACGGTGACTCCGCAGCGGTCGCAGGTAATTCCTTTAAACTTGATTCCTTTATACTTACCACAGTTACATTCCCAGTCGCGCACCGGGCCAAAGATCTTCTCGCAGAACAATCCATCTTTTTCCGGCTTCAGAGTACGATAATTAATAGTCTCTGCCTTACGCACCTCGCCCTTAGAGAACGACTTGATGACCTGGGGTGAAGCGATCTTTATGGAAATACTGTCAAAAGATACTGTCTCTTCCATTATTTTGCCTTCTCTGTTTTGATATCAAGGCATAAGCCCTGGAGTTCTTTTATCAATACGTTAAATGACTCTGGAGTTCCATGAGTTAAACGTTGTTCGCCTTTGACAATCGCTTCGTAAATGCGAGTCCTTCCGATGACGTCGTCGCTCTTGACAGTAAGCATTTCCTGCAAGGTAAATGCCGCCCCATATGCTTCCAGGGCCCAGACTTCCATTTCTCCAAGCCTCTGGCCTCCGAACTGCGCCTTACCGCCCAACGGCTGCTGAGTAACCAGTGAGTAGGGGCCGATAGAACGGGCATGGATCTTTTCGTCAACCAAATGGATCAGCTTCATCACATACATTTCCCCAACAGTAACCCTGTGATCAAAAGGCTCTCCCGTATGCCCGTCATAAAGCGTAATCTTTCCGTCTTCGGGAAGGTTGGCCTTCTTAAGCAGCTCTTTGATCTCCGCCTCAGTAGCCCCGTCAAAAACCGGCGAGCTGACAAATAAACCTAAGGCTTTGGCCGCCCATCCAAGATGACATTCAAGGATCTGCCCTACGTTCATACGCGAAGGCACACCCAAAGGATTAAGCACGACCTCAACCGGAGTACCATCAGGCAAGAAGGGCATATCCTCTTCGGGCAATACGCGCGCCACCACACCTTTATTTCCATGGCGGCCGGCGAGCTTATCACCTTCAGAAAGTTTTCTCTTAGTGGCGATATAAACAACCACTCTCTTTAAAACGCCGGCCGGAAGCTCATCTCCGCGCCTTACCTTCTCGATCTCCTGCTCTTCCTCGGATAACAATTCCTGTATCTGTTCATCAAATGAAGCAGCGAGGATCTTTGCCTCTTCATTATCGTCAAAATTCATCTTTTCAATCTTTTTCTTATCTACACCTAATAGCTGGGCCAGACGAGAGGTGCGCTCCTGCTGCAAAAATTCCAGTTCCTGCTTGTAGTAAGCTTTCAGCTCGCGGATCTTGGCCACCTCCTTGGTCTTTTCTTCCTTGGATTTTCTGCCACGATCCTTGCGCTGGAAAATATGCACATCGATGACTATACCCTGAACACCCGGAGGAACGGTCAAAGATGTATCGCGCACATCCCCGGCCTTTTCACCGAATATCGCGCGCAGCAGCCTTTCTTCCGGCGAAGGCTCGGAATCGGTCTTAGGAGTGATCTTACCCACCAGTATATCGCCAGGTGAGATTTCCGCTCCCAAGCTGATGATCCCGTTCTCATCGAGGTTGCGCAAGGCTTCTTCGCTAACATTGGGGATATCGCGGGTGATCTCTTCGTTTCCTAAGCGGGTTTCCGTCGCATCTATATCGAACTCCTCTACGTGAATAGAGGTGAATACGTCCTCCTTGACTAGCTTTTCACTAACGATGATGGCATCTTCAAAGTTATATCCGCGCCAGGGCATAAACGCCGCCACGACATTTCTTCCCAAGGCTAATTCTCCGCCATTGGTGCCGATACCGTCAGCAATAATCTGTAGCTTTTCCACATGCTCGCCGAGCTTAACCAAAGGCCTCTGATTCAGACAGGTGTCAGCGTTGGTGCGCAGAAACTTCTGCAGATGATAGATCTTCTTACCTATAGTAATGGTGCTGGAATCAACGCTTGTGACCTTGCCGGATTCCTGTGCAATGACTACTGTCCCAGAATCACGAGCCAACTTCTCTTCCATCCCGGTACCCACCAACGGAGGTTCGGTGATCATCAGCGGAACTGCCTGACGCTGCATATTCGCACCCATCAAAGCCCTGTTTGCGTCGTCATGCTCCAAAAACGGGATCATGGATGCAGCCACAGAAACCAGCTGCTTGGGAGAAACGTCCATATATTCGACTTTCTTGCCTTCCACCTTCGGGAAATCGTCCTTGTAGCGGCAGGAAACCATCTTCTCCACAAAATAACCGCTTTCATCCAAAGGCACGTTTGCCTGAGCGATGACCTTATCTTCCTCGATATCAGCGGTCAAATAATCAATCTTTTTGGTGACCCGGCCGTCTTCCACTTTTCTGTAAGGCGTCTCAAGCAGGCCTAAAGGATTGACCCTGGCAAAAGTACTCACAGATGCGATCAACCCGATGTTCGGACCTTCGGGCGTCTCGATAGGACAAACCCTTCCGTAATGCGAAGGATGGATATCGCGTACCTCAAAACCCGCTCTTTCTCTGGATAAACCTCCGGGACCGAGGGCGCTGAGCCTTCTCTTATGGGTCATCTCAGCCAGCGGATTCACCTGGTCCATGAACTGAG
>JAPLLR010000058.1 GCA_026387455.1 Candidatus Omnitrophota bacterium
GAAGATACTAGACCGACACCAAACAATAGGACACGCCGTCTGGACAACGACATTTGTACATATTGGTCTGGGTTTTACATTTGGTGTTCCTATCGTTCGGGCAGTATCCACTTATCAAGATTGGTCTGGCTGGGTACTCCCGGTACCATCTGAAATCGGCTTGGTTCTGGTCATTATTACTGGGGCTGCTTTTTTGCTGACAGTGGTAAACCTTGCCTTGAAAGGATTCGGTGCACCCTTTTTCATTGCGCTCAGTCGGAAATTGGCGGCAGATTGGTTATATGCCTGGACGCGTAATCCTATGGCCCTTGCAGCCCTGGCTTTTTTCCTATCATTAGGCATCTGGTTTCAGTCAGCGCTGTTTGTGCTCTGGGTAATCATCGTGTTTGCACCGGCATATGTTTCCTTTGCGAAAGTTTATGAAGAAAGAGAGCTGGAGATTCGATTTGGAGCATCCTACCTGGAGTACAAATCCAGAACACCTATGTTTTTCCCAAGAAAACCGAGAAATTGATATGAAAGAGTTAAAACATAAGTTTGACAAGCGATTGATAAAGAGCGCCCTGTGCATAACACGGACAGTGTAAATAAGTTCGTCACGCTTTTTGCATGACTCCAAGCCACCTACCAGGACCCGTAACTGGGGCCAAACCCGGACCGCTCCACTGCTGTTAACAAATTAACACTACCAAGACAATTGACTACCCAATTATTAAGTTTGTACCGCGACTCCCGTAAAGCTACCCAACTTTGTACCCGGATGGCAAAAAGCGCGCCATGGCTTCCTCGCCACCGGGACAACCTCGTGGCTAAAGCACCGGGACCTGTGACCGGATGGCTTCGTCAGCCAACACTTACTCACTTTATTGCCAGGCCGTTAGGCGTAACCGATGTCTAGTCCTGACCTGATTTCAACTTTAAAGAAATATATTGTACTTTTGACATATGAATATCATTGATCAAAATATTGAAATAATCCGTGACTTATGTTTAAAGCATAAAGTTTCCAGACTTTTTGTTTTTGGCTCAGTACTTAATAATAAACTCAAGAAGAATAGTGACATTGATCTAATCGTGGATTTTCGTGATATTAATATTTACGACTATGCTGACAATTATTTTGATCTAAAGTTTTCTCTGGAAGGTTTATTCAAACGAAAAGTTGACCTTCTAGAAGATAAAGCTATTAATAATCCATACTTCCGTCAATCTATTGATTCCACAAAACAGTTGATCTATGGACAATGAGATTAAAACTTGGCTATACGACATTCTCCAATCTATCAACGAGATAGACAGTTACTATACTGATAAGCCTAAAAAAATCGATGATTATTTATTAGACCTTAAAACAAAGAGAGCTGTTGAACGGAATATCGAAATTATTGGTGAGGCCGTTAACAGGACCTTAAAAAAAGATAAGCATTTTAAGCTCGATAACGCTCAAAAAATAATCGGGACCAGAAATCGGATAATACATGGTTATGATAAAATATCTGATGATCTAATCTGGAGTATCGTGATCAATAATTTACCCAAATTAAAAGAAGAAATTACCAGTCTTTTAAAATAGAAAAGGCTCCGCCTAACACGGACAATGCTATGAAAAGCACTGCCCCGGGTTTGACAAATTTAAGTAATATTCTTCTCTTATAAACTTCTTAAAAAAATCCTATAAAATCACGCTGCTATATGTGGTCAGCATTTATTATCTGCCGCAATCAC
>JAPLLR010000016.1 GCA_026387455.1 Candidatus Omnitrophota bacterium
GCGGGGATTACGCATGGCTGCACGTGAATGACGGCACTATTGCGGTCGGTATTTGGGCTTCAAAGACGATGATCCAAGATATCCGCTATGCTGGGGATTATCATAAAAAAGGAGATATCGTAGAAATTTCCGGGACGTTTCATCGAAGTTGCTCGGAGCACGGGGGTGATTTGGATATTCATGCTTCTGAGATAAAAAAAGTAACTTCGGGAAGTTCGATTATTCAGCTAATCAGTAGAAAAAAAATTTACATCGGAGTCTATTCTTTAATACTAGTTTTACTATTCTATGCATTAAAGAAATTCTTTCAGAGCAGATAACTTTAATATATGAGAAAAAGCGGTTACCAAGAAGTTGATTTTCTTACTTGTAAATGTAGAAGGCTTGTAATTTGCCTTCGGCGGATAAGGGCCGGGCACATTGTAGTGCTGTAAAAACTAGAAACGAACAGAGACGTTCATGATGGCAAAGTATCTTTGCCAAAGTGTGCGTCTTTTTTTTTGACCAGAGCTGATTAAATTTTAGGCAGAAAATGATTACCATATTGATAGCGGATGATGAGATGAAGGCAAAAGAGGCGTTAGAAAAGTTATTTAGGGAACAGGGGTATGTTTTCCCTGAAGAAACAAATCAGGGCAATATCATCAGGTTCGTGAAAAAAGACTGTATCCGTGACCTGGCTTTTATAAAAGATAAGACCATTGAGCTGGGGGACGAGCTTTTTAGCGAGAAGAAAGGCGTCCTTTATAAGTCGGTCTTAGAAGCGATCGAAAAGCCCTTGATCGAGCAGACGCTGGAGCGCACTGAAGGAAACCAGCTTAAGGCTGCCAGGATTCTGGGGATAAACCGTAATACCATGCGTTCCAAAATCAAGAAGTTGGGGATTATTACGCAACATTATAAAAAATAATGAAGATGAGTAACCGGCAAAAGTCAGCAAAACTTGGCTTATATGATCCGCAGTTTGAGCATGATTCCTGCGGAGTGGGGTTTGTCTGCGATATTAAGGGCCGCAAGTCTAATTCTATAGTCCGGCAGGGTATTGAGGTTTTGCATAGGCTGGCGCATCGCGGGGCGGTGGGTGCTGATCCAAAAACCGGAGACGGGGCAGGCCTCCTGATCCAGATGCCGCATGATTTCTTTAGGATTGCTGCGAAAGAGTCCGGGATAGGCCTGCCCGCTTTGGGTTCATACGGTACCGGCCTGATATTCCTGCCCCAGGATGGCCAAGATCGTCAATTCTGCAAAGAAGCGCTTGAGAAGGCTATAAGAGAGCAGGGCCAGATGCTTTTGGGTTGGCGCGTGGTCCCGATAGATAATTCTGGAATTGGAGTTAGCGCCAAAACAACTCAGCCTGTTTTTGAGCAGGTTTTTATCGCAAGAAACAAGGATTTAAGCGATGATCTGGCATTTGAGAGGCAGCTTTATTGTATAAGGAAACGGGTTGAGAATGCCATACGTTCATCTGAACTTAAGCAAAAGAAAGCTTTTTATATTACCAATCTCTCCTGCCGCACATTTTCTTACAAGGGCTTGCTTATGCCAAATCAGCTGGATAATTTCTTCCTTGACCTAAAGGATGAATTAATGAGCAGCGCTTTATGCCTTGTGCACTCGCGCTATTCAACCAATACTTTTCCTACCTGGGAATTGGCGCAGCCTTTCAGGTTTCTGGCCCATAACGGAGAGATTAATACTATCCGCGGCAATATAAACGGGGTGAGTGCCAGAGAGCGTCTCTTGGCAAGCGAGCTATTCGGCCCGGATATTGAGTTGCTCAAGCCGGTGATTGTTGAGGGAGGAAGTGATTCCGCGGCAATCGATAATTTCTTTGAGCTTTTAGTTTTATCAGGCAGATCCCTGGAACACGCGATGATGATGCTTATCCCCGCTGCCTGGGAGCATGATTTACAAATGAGCCGGGAACTCAGGGAATTCTACAAATACCATGCCTGTTTTATGGAGCCGTGGGACGGGCCGGCAGCAATAGCTTTCACAGACGGATTAAGTATCGGCGCTGTGCTGGACAGAAACGGCCTGCGTCCCGCGCGTTATATTATAACCAAGGATGACTTTGTGGTCATGGCGTCTGAGGTGGGTGTTTTGGATATCGACCCTTCGCAAATCAAAGTCTCCGGGAGGCTTGAGCCGGGTAAAATATTCTTTATTGATACCGAGTCCGGCCGGATAGTGGAAGATGCCGAGGTCAAGAAAAAGGTTTCTATGCGCTCTGCGTACGGAAAATGGAATGAAGAGAGCATGGTGGATTTGGATAAGCTGATCTCAAGCGCAGCTGTAAATAAAAGGCCGCAGGACCTAATCTCTAGCTTTAAGGTATTTGGTTATTCGCGCGAAGACCTGAAGCTTATCTTAAGGCCCATGGCCCAGGAAGGTAAGGAGCCAGTGGGCTCCATGGGTAATGATACGCCCCATGCTTTCCTGTCAAAGCAGCCGCAGGTGCTCTATAACTATTTCAAACAGCTATTCGCGCAGGTGACCAATCCGCCTATTGATTCCATACGGGAAAAAATAGTGATGAGCCTGGAAAGCTACATAGGGCCTGAAAAAAACATCCTTGAGGAGACGCCGAAGCACAGCCACAAGCTCAGGGTACGTAATCCCATATTGCGCGATGAGGAGCTGGAGAAGATTCGCGATATCAGCATAAACAGTTTTAAGGCAAAAACGATATTTACTTTTTTTGACGCTTCCAGCGGTCAAGAAGGATTCTTGCGCGCTTTGGATAGGATATGTTTTGAGGCGGAATACGCCATCGAGAAAGGTTATTCTTTTATTATATTAAGCGATCGTGGAACAGATAAGGATAATATCGCGTTACCGGCGCTTCTGGCTACCAGCGCCATACATCATTATCTGGTGAAAAAGACCATACGTTCGCAGGTGGCCTTGATAGTAGAAAGCGCAGAACCCAGAGAAGTGCACCATATGGCCTTGCTTTTCGGTTACGGAGCGGATTGCGTAAATCCCTATCTTGCAAATCAAGCGATAGAATATCTCATAGAGGAAAAAGAGATAACCCTTGACCGTAAGGTCGCGCTGAAGAATTATAATAAGGCATTGACAGACGGGATATTAAAAATATTGTCTAAAATGGGCATATCTACCCTGAGGAGTTATCGCGGGGCGCAGATATTCGAGGCGCTGGGCCTGCAGAATGAGTTTATAGACAGGTATTTTACCGGAACTGTATCGCGTCTTTCCGGGGTCGGCCTTGAGGGGATAGTGGAGGACACAATAAAAAGGCATAGGGAGGCTTATTACGCAAGGGACATAGAGAGAAATTATCTTTCAAGCGGCGGCGTATATCAGTGGAAAAGGGGCGCAGAAACCCACCTTTGGAACCCGCAAAGCATAGCAGCTTTACAGGATGCGGCAAGAGAGGCTGATCATAGCAAGTATAAGGAGTTCGCCGAGCTAATAAACAACCAGTCGCAAAATCCTACTACCCTGCGCAGCCTTCTGAAATTTAAGGTAGCCAAGCCGATTTCTATTGATGAGGTAGAGCCGATTGAGAATATTATGCGGCGATTTGTGACCGGGGCGATGAGCTTTGGCTCGATAAGTGCCGCGGCGCACGAGACTATTGCTATCGCAATGAACCGCATAGGCGGCAAGTCTAACACCGGAGAGGGCGGTGAGGATCCCAGCAGATTTGTGGCCCTGCCGAACGGAGACTCCCGCAGGAGCGCTATAAAGCAGGTGGCTTCCGGAAGGTTCGGGGTCACCATAAATTATCTGATCAACGCGGATGAAATACAGATAAAGATCGCTCAAGGAGCGAAACCCGGAGAAGGCGGGCAATTGCCCGGACATAAGGTAAGCGGCGTGATCGCAAGGACCAGGTATACTACTCCCGGAGTGACGCTTATATCTCCTCCTCCGCACCATGATATATATTCTATCGAGGACCTCGCGCAGCTGATATTTGACCTGAAGAATGCCAATTCGCAGGCCCGGGTCAGCGTTAAGCTTGTTTCCGAGGTTGGGGTGGGTACGGTTGCAGCAGGAGTGGCTAAGGGCCACGCTGACATGATTTTAATCTCCGGGGGAGACGGGGGTACGGGAGCTTCTCCTTTAAGTTCAATAAAATATGCCGGGCTTCCCTGGGAGCTGGGCCTTTCCGAGACGCATCAGACGCTTCTGCTGAATAACCTGCGTTCCAAGGTCCGCCTGCAGACTGACGGACAGATACGCACCGGCCGCGATGTGGCGATAGCGGCAATGTTGGGAGCCGAAGAATATGGTTTTTGCTCGGCAGTGCTGGTAGTGATGGGTTGCGTTATGCTAAGGCACTGCCACCTTAATAACTGTTCGGTAGGCGTAGCTACGCAGGATGATTGTCTGCAGAAAAGGTTCAGGGGCAGGCCGGAACATATAGTAAATTATTTTCGTTTTGTCGCAGAGGAACTTCGCCAGATCATGGCGTTTCTTGGCTTAAGCTCAATAGATGAAATGATTGGAAGGACAGACCTTCTTGAGGTAGATAGCTCCATTGTCCCGGCTAAGGCAAAGGGAGTGGATTATTCCCGTATCCTCTATAAACCTGAGGTTCCCGGGGATGTAGGCCGATACTGTAAGGTCAGGCAGGATAGTGGTCTAGATACGGTGCTGGATAAAAAACTTATCAAGATGTGCCGGGAAGGCCTTGAGAAGAATAAGCCGGTGAATATTTCATCAAAGATCAATAATACTAACAGGGCCACTGGCGCCATGTTAAGCGCAGAGGTGTGCAGGAGATGCGGGGATAATGTTCTTTTGGAAGATACCATTAACTGTAAATTCACAGGCATTGCCGGACAGAGTTTCGGCGCGTTTCTGGCTAAGGGTATTACCTTTGAGCTGGAGGGGATGGCCAATGATTATGTAGGTAAAGGGATATCAGGAGGAAAGATCGTAATATATCCCGATAAAAGATCCGGGTATAAATCCGATGAGAATATACTTATCGGTAACACTACATTCTACGGGGCAATATCCGGTGAGGCATATATCAGCGGGATCGCCGGAGAAAGGTTTTGCATAAGGAATTCCGGGCTCTATGCTGTTGTGGAAGGGGTGGGAGACCACGGGTGTGAGTATATGACTGGAGGAAGAGTAGTTGTGTTGGGTAAGACCGGAAGAAACTTCGCCGCCGGTATGTCAGGCGGGATAGCTTATGTGTATGATGAAGATAAGACCTTCAGGAACAGGTGCAACATGGATATGGTCGAGCTGGAAAAGGTCAGGGAAATTGACTTAGATACAATATATAACCTGTTGCATAACCATTTTAAATACACCTTAAGCAGCAAGGCAAAGAAAATTATCGATAATCTTTCCGAAGAGGTTAAGAATTTCGTCAGGGTTATACCGATAGAATACAAGAATATCCTTGAGGGAGTGAAATTAGAAGAAAAGCTGGATTTAGCGGAGGCGTCCGATGGGTGATCCGAGAGGTTTTTTAAAGCTGGCAAGAATTAACAGCCCTTACCGGCAGGTATGCGAGCGCATCCAGGATTTCGCGGAGGTTTCCAAAGCGCGACCTGAGAAGCAGGCGCAGGAACAGGCTTCGCGCTGCATGGATTGTTCTACGCCATTTTGCCATTCGGGTTGCCCGATAGGAAACTATATCCCGGAGTGGAATGATTATATGTTCCGCGGAAACTGGAAGGAAGCTATAGCATTGCTAGAGGCCACAAATAATCTTCCTGAAATAACCGGAAGGATCTGTCCGGCATTGTGCGAGTACGCCTGCGTATTGGGGCTAAACGATGACGCGGTGACCATTCGCGAGAATGAGCTATCGCTTATAGAATACGGCTTCAAAAACGGGGCGATCAAACCGAGCATTATTGCATATAAGACAGGCAAGAAAATAGCGGTTATCGGTTCCGGCCCGGCAGGGTTATCCTGCGCGGCGCAGCTTAACCGGGCAGGCCATAATGTTATTGTTTTTGAGCGGGATGAGCGACCTGGCGGGATATTGCGCTATGGCATCCCGGATTTTAAGCTTGCGAAACATCTTATAGACCGGCGTATCGACGTTTGGAAAGAGGAAGGCGTTGAATTCAGGACCAGCGTGGATGTCGGCAAGGATTATCCGGCGAATAAACTTTTAAGCGATTTTGACGCGGTTTGTCTGGCAGGTGGATCCCGCCTGCCGCGGGATCTTATAATCCAGGGTAGGGAATTACAGGGCATATATTTTGCCATGGATTATCTGATGCAATCAAACCGGAGCGTGGCCAAGGAAATAATTCCCAAAGATGAAATTATTGATGCCAAGGGAAAGAAAGTGGTAGTCATCGGAGGAGGGGATACCGGAGCCGATTGCGTAGGCACAGCCCATCGTCAAGGCGCTTTGTGTGTAGTGCAAATCGAAGTGATGCCAAGGCCTGATGAATGCAGGACCAGCGCCTATCCATGGCCAAAATATCCCCTGCTTCTTAAGACATCCTCCAGCCACGAAGAAGGGGGAGAGCGACACTGGGCGGTATTGACAAAGAGCTTTATCGGGGAAAAGGGATGTGTAAAGAAGCTTTCTTGCGTAAGGGTGGAGTTTACTCAAGAAAAGGCTTTAACCTGCGCTATTATGAAAGAGGTTAGGGGAAGCGAATTTGAGATCGAGGCGGA
Source organism: Candidatus Omnitrophota bacterium (assembly GCA_026387455.1). GTDB lineage: Bacteria > Omnitrophota > Gorgyraeia > Gygaellales > Profunditerraquicolaceae > JAPLLR01. Next base: position 6,634 of record JAPLLR010000016.1, read on the forward strand.
TCTGGTGATACTGGCTATGGGTTTTCTGCACCCTGAGCATCCGGGCCTGCTTACTGACTTGAAAGTCAAATTTGACGAGCGGGGCAATGTGTCAACTGATTCAAATTATGTGACCTCAGTGGAAAAAGTTTTTTCCGCGGGAGATATGCGGCGCGGGCAATCGCTGGTGGTCTGGGCGATTTCAGAAGGAAGACGCGCAGCTTATTCTATAGACAAATACCTGATGGGTGAAAGCAATCTGGCGATTATATAGCACCCAACCTTATAGGACAGGTTGGTGTTCAGCTTTCTGCTGAAGGGGGTAATATGATAAGCACAGGGATAAAAGGTTTAGACAATGTGATTACCGGACTTCGGGCCGGAGATAATGTAGTCTGGCAGATAGATGATATAGAAGACTATATCGACCTGGTGAAGCCGTTTGTGCGCCAGGCCCTGGAGGAGAAAAAGAAAGTCATTTACATCAGGTTCGCTTCGCATAAAGAGCTGCTTAAACCTTCAAAAGAGATAAGGCGATATGAGCTGAACGCTTATGCCGGTTTTGAGCCATTTACCACAAAGGTGAATAATATCATCACCCAGGAAGGTGTTGGCGCGTACTATGTTTTCGATTGTCTGTCGGAACTTCTTTTGGCTTGGGCTACTGACCTGATGATTGGTAACTTTTTTATGGTGACCTGCCCGTATCTTTATGAGCTTAAGACCCTGACTTATTTTTCGATAATGCGTAATAACCATTCCTTTAAATCCATAGCCCGTATCCGCGAGACTACACAGCTATTAATGGATGTGTATCACTGTGAGGGCAATCGTTTTATTCATCCCTTAAAGGTCTGGAACCGTTATTCCCCTACGATGTTTCTGCCCCACCAAAAAGAAGGCGATAAGTTTATCCCTATAACTGACAGTGTGAATGTCACGAACATCCTAACCTATATCCGGGAAAAAGGTGCGGAGAGCGCAAAGAGGAATCTGGACTATTGGGACAGGCTGTTTCTTGAGGCAGAGGAGCTGATCAAGGGTAAGGCCTCAGAGGAGCGTAAGAAAGAGATGGTCAAGAGGCTTTGTAGCATCATGATCGCAAAGAATAAAAAGATACTATCTTTGGCAATAAGTAATTTTTCGCTTGAGGAGATCATCGATATAAAGTCCAGGCTGATAGGCACCGGGTTTATCGGCGGCAAAGCCGTGGGGATGCTTTTGGCCAGGAAAATACTTTTTAAAGCCAAACAGCTTGACTGGCAGAAGCTTTCTGAGCCGCATGATTCATTTTACATAGGTTCAGATATATTCTATTCATATGTCGTTGAGAACCGCTGGTGGAAATTGCATATGCAGCAGAAGACCGACGAGGGATATTTTAATATCGCTAAAGTCATGAAAGAAAAGATGCTCTACGGGGTTTTTCCGGAAGAGATCATGGAGCATTTCCAGCAGATCATAGAATACTTTGGTTCTTCTCCCATTATCGTGCGCTCAAGCTCGTTATTAGAGGATGATTTCGGAAACGCGTTTGCCGGAAAATACGAAAGCATATTTTTGGCGAATCAGGGCACCCCCGAGCAAAGGTATATCCAGTTCGCAGAGGCGGTAAGAAATGTCTATACCAGCACTATGAATGAAGACGCGCTTACTTACAGGAAGCAAAGGGGCCTGGATAAGTCGGATGAGCAAATGGCGCTTTTGGTGCAGCGGGTTTCTGGGGATTACCACAAACAGTATTTTTTTCCCGACCTTGCCGGAGTGGGAGTTTCCTACAATACTTATGTATGGAATAAAGAGATCAATCCTGAGGCGGGGATGCTCAGGCTGGTATTCGGCCTGGGCACCAGGGCAGTCAATCGCGTGGAAGGAGATTATCCCAGGATGGTGGCGCTGGATGATCCTTTACGCAGGCCCTATGCGGAAAAAGATGACCTGAGGAAATATTCGCAGCATGAGGTCGATCTCATAGACATCAAGGCCAATGAACTCAGGACTGTTCCTTTTGAAAAAGTTGTAAGCGAAAAATCCTATACCGATATAAGTCGCGTAGCGGTAAAAGATTATGAGTCGATGAAGATGATGGCTGAAAGGGCGGGAAAAGACAAAGAGTATTGGATTCTAACGCTGGATAACTTGTTTAAGGATGATGCTTTGGCAGGTTCCCTGAAAAATATTCTGAAATCTCTTGAGAAAAGCTATTATTATCCTGTGGAGATAGAATTCACCGTAAACTTTATTAAGGACGGTACTTTTAAGATTAATCTTTTGCAATGTCGGCCGTTGCAGACGCGCGGTATCGGCAATAAAGTTACTATTCCCGAACAGGTGAAGAAAGAGAATATCTTTTTTGAATCGCGTGGATATTTCTTGGGCGGGAATATTTCGCAGAAGATTTCCTGGATTATTTATGTGGATCCCGGAAAGTACACCAAGCTTGTGTTATCGGATAAGTATGAGGTCGCCCGCATAGTGGGTAAGTTAAACCGGATCATAAAAGATAAGGAGGAGCTCCCTACTCTTTTGATGGGCCCGGGCAGATGGGGTACAACCACTCCTTCGTTGGGTGTATCAGTGAAATTCGCAGAGATCAATAATATAGCTGTCCTGGCAGAGGTTGCTTTTTCAGAAGGAAATCTTATGCCGGAGCTTTCTTACGGAACGCACTTTTTCCAGGACTTGGTCGAGACAAATATATTCTACGTTGCGCTTTTTCCGGAGAAAAAAGAAGTGATTTTTAATAAGGGGTTGTTTACGCAGTCAAAAAGTCTTTTTGGGGAACTTATACCCGAATCCACCAAGTTTGAGGATGTCGTCGGCGTCTACGATGTAAGTAGTAAGGGCTTAAAAATAATGTCAGATGTGGTGTCTCAGAGAGTGATATGTTTCTAACTTTTAAGAACTTACCATTTGAATCCTATCCCCGCTTTGACGGTTACGTCTTTGCCATCTTTTAGTGCCTGTAAAAAGATATCGCCGCAGCCGTTAAGGATAGATTTGTTAAGTTTCAGGTTTATTCCCAGTTCTTTGTGTAGGTTGTTTCTTAATTTTAATTCAAGATTTGTCCTGTTTGCAATCCTGCACTCTGCCCCAAAGACGATGCTGCGGATCTTTCCTTCTTCGTAAGGCATCTCAAATAAGAGTCCGAGTTTTTCGAATATTCTCCACGAGCCAAAGAGCAGAAGTTTTTTCTTCTCTGGCTTTAAACCTATTCCTAGTTCGTATTCCAGACCACGCTTTGCCGGCTTACCCAGACTCACCTGAAAATTGAATCCGGAGTCTAACTCTTTATTCAGGACATAGGATACGCGGTTTTTCTCGGTTATATCCCAGTAGCCTTTAAAGGTGATGCTGTGGGCAATTTTTTCCTTTCGCTTTAAGCCGGTCTTGGTATAGGTATAAATGATTTGATTTTGTTTGTTCACTTCCCAGGCGCCGACAAGGATAAGGGTGTCGTATAAGTCATTTTCTTTTGCTATTAGGAAGCTGAGCCGATTATAAGCATCAACCTGCCATTTTCCGCTAAGTTTTAGTATGCTCAGGTGTGTCCTGCCTGTGGAATCTTTGCTGGTTATACTGAAGGCTAGCTCATCAGCTCTTGCGTCGATGATCTCGCCGGCTAGGGTCAACTTGTCTGCGGACGGATTATTTTCTCTATCCAGCGTAAGTGCTAGATTGTGCCCATTATCCAAAGACCACTTTCCTGAAAGTCTTAGCTGTTGTGGTACGCCTGAGGGCAGGGGCTGTTTGACGCGGTAGGTAAGGGCGTTAGTTCTATCGATATCAAACTCTCCATCCAGCGCTACGCGCATGATTTTGAGCCTGCCGGAGGGGTCGATACCGTATTCTACTGTTTCATTCTTTCGCATTTATTAATAATAGCACAGCCGGTAGGCAAATCCTATTGTAAAGGTATATTTTTCGCGGTAGAATATTGATTCGCACGAGAGAAAGTTTAGAGCTCATTTTACCCCCAATTTTATGGGATAAATTGGGGTTGAGCTTGTGCTCAAGGAGGAAAAGATGTTTAGAGAAAAAATTAAAGTTTTAGACTGCACTATCAGGGACGGTGGTTTGATCAACGATCATGATTTTGACCTGCGCTTTGTGCGCGCGGTGTATAAGGCGTTGGCTGAGGCAGGCGTCGATTATATGGAGATCGGGTATAAGAACTCCAAGAAGCTTTTTGACCCTAAAAAGTTCGGGAAATGGAAATTTTGCGATGATGATGATATCAGAAAAGTCATAGAGGGCATAGAATCCAAGACCAAGATCTCGGTGATGGTGGATGTGGATAGGGTAGATATGGACGATATCTGCCTTAAAAAAGACAGTCCCGTGGATATGGTTAGGGTTGCTACTTACATTAAAGACGTGGATAAAGCCATACATCTTGAGAACAACTTTGCTGTCAAGGGGTATGAGACTGCGGTGAATATCATGGCCATATCTAAGACCCTGGATAATGAGCTTACTGAATGCCTGTATCAGCTGGAACAGGAGAGCAAGGCAAAAATAATTTACATCGTGGACAGTTTCGGATCTCTTTATCAGGAGACCACCGAGTTCCTGATCAAGAAAGCAAAGCATATCCTCAAGACCAAAGAGGTAGGAATTCATGCCCATAATAACCAGCAGCTGGCTTTTGCCAACAGCATTGAGGCGATTATTCACGATGCCAATTATGTGGATTCTACTATCTACGGCATGGGCCGAGCCGCAGGAAATTGTCCTACGGAATTATTATTGGGATTCTTAAAGAATCCCAAATATGATATCCGGCCGGTCCTGGATGTGATCTCTAAAGAGTTCATTCCTTTGAGGGAGAAGATGGAGTGGGGTTATATTATCCCTCATGCTATTACGGGAATTCTTGATGAGCATCCGCGTACGGCAATAGCTTTGCGCGAGAGCGACAAGAAGGAAGATTATCGTGAGTTTTGGGAGAGCTTGGTAGGAGAGGATGACGGGGAGTAAATGGACGTAGCAATTTTCAAGAAAAAGCCGCTTTTGGGAATTTTGCGTGGAGTAAGTGCTGAATGTATCGAGCCGCTGGTTGAAACAATGGTAGCCTCAGGCTTAGAGACCATAGAGATCACCATGAATACAGCGAATGCCCCGGAATTGATCAAGAAGGCAAAGCAACTCGCGAGGGGGCGTTTGGTGATTGGCGCTGGGACTGTGCTTACCCTGGATAGTCTCAAAAACGCTTTGGATAGCGGAGCTACCTTTATAGTGACTCCGGTGTTAGTGGAGGATGTAGTCGGGTATTGCGTCAAGAATAAAATTCCGGTTTTTCCCGGAGCGCTGACCCCGACAGAGATTTATCATACTTGGCAGGCGGGGGCTACAATGGTAAAAGTCTTCCCGGCAAAATTATTCGGTCCGGGATATTTTCGCGAGATCCGCGGGCCGTTTGATGATATTCAGCTTTTAGCCTGTGCCGGAGTGACGCCGGAGAATATGTCAGAGTATTTTGCTTGCGGAGCTAACGCGGTTTCTTTCGGGGCAAGCGTTTTTAGAAGAGAGTGGCTGGAGGCAGGAGATTTTAAGGCAATCGGTGAGGCAGTAGAAAGGTATATCGACGCCGCGAAAAAGAATATTATTTAAGGTTGACAATTTTAGGAAATGTGCTATACTCCTTTCAGTAGTAAATAAGATTAGGAGTCTAGAGGCCGCGAGGTTTTTGATAACTAACCTGGCGGTTTTTTTATATCTGCTGTTATTTACTATAAATTGAAGGGAAGGAGGTAGTAAATAATGGCAAAAGGAAAAGTGAAGTGGTTTTCAGATCAGAAGGGTTATGGGTTTATCACACCTGAGTCGGGTAGCGATGTGTTTGTGCATCATAGCGCGATCCAGGGTGAGGGCTATAAGTCTTTAGCCGAAGGACAGGATGTCGAGTTTGATATCGAAAAAGGTCCTAAGGGTGAGCAGGCTACTAAAGTTGTAAAACTTTAACCTGATTCAAACAAAGCCCGGCTTCATAAAGAGGCCGGGCTTTTTATTTGCCCCTGTGGGGTATTTTACTTACCCCTAATAGAGGGCTTATATTAACCCCTCGCCTAAACATCCCGAAAATCTCTTCGATATTTTCGGGATAGGCTTCGGGGTAGGCCCCTTCCTTAATAGGATAGGAAGGGCCACCCCCGTGGGGTAGTTTACCTACCCGTAATAGCGGGTAAATTAAGGAGGTTCTTATGCATACAGGAACAATCAAGAAATTGGTCCGCGAAAGAGGTTTTGGTTTTGTCAGTGATACAGACGGCAGAGAGTTGTTCTTTCACCAGTCTGGGCTGATTGACGCTAAGTTTGATACTTTAAATGAGGGGCAGGCGGTAACTTTTGAGGTTGAGAAATCAGATAAGGGGCCGCGGGCGATCGATGTGCGCATTGCCTAAGCTTAGGAGCGCTTTCGCAGGGAAAATTTATTGAAAAAATTTGACATCTAGGGGTTTTGTGGTATAGTTAGTTAAACAACGGCGTTTTGAAGGCCGAACCATCGGCACTCAAAACGCCGTCTCTATATATGGCTAAATATATTTTCGTTACCGGGGGTGTTATTTCAAGCTTAGGCAAGGGTATCACCTCTGCCTCCATCGCAAGGATCCTTGAAGCCCGCGGCCTTAAAGTTACTTTGATGAAGTTTGATCCCTACATCAATGTCGACCCAGGCACCATGAGTCCCTATCAGCACGGCGAAGTCTATGTCACCGAAGACGGGGCAGAGACTGATCTGGACCTTGGCCACTACGAGCGCTTTATCAGCGCTTCCATGACCCGTTTTAACAATGTCACTACCGGACAAATTTATAACGCGGTTATCTCCAGAGAGCGCCGGGGAGATTATCTGGGTAAGACTATCCAAGTCATACCTCATATTACAGGCGAGATTAAGGACAGGGTCAAAAAGGTAGCCGATGTAACGGGGGCGGAAATCGTTATCGTGGAAGTGGGTGGTACTGTAGGCGATATAGAAAGCCTTCCTTTTCTAGAGGCGGCGCGCCAATTCGGCCTTGAAAACGGTAAAGATAATGTCCTGTATATTCACTTGACCCTTGTTCCTTATATTAAGTGCGCGGAAGAGATAAAGACTAAGCCTACGCAGCATAGCGTGGGGACTTTGCGCGAGATCGGGATCCAGCCGGATATCCTGATCTGTCGTACTGAAAAGACCTTGTCTATGGAGCTGAAGGAAAAGATCTCCCTTTTTTGCAATGTGCGTAAGGAAGCGGTAATCGAGGCTAAGGATGTGGCTTCTATCTATGAGATCCCGCTGGTATTTAAGAATCAGGTTCTCGATGAGATAATCTTAAGCCATTTCCACCTGATTTCCAAGTTTTCCGAGCTTAAAGACTGGGAGAAAAATGTAGTAGAGAAGGCGGTAAACCCTAAACACCGTGTGGAGATCGCGCTGGTGGGTAAATATATCGCGCTTCAGGATGCCTATAAGTCGATTTATGAGTCGTTGATCCATGCCGGAATATTTAATGACGCCAAAGTGGTGATTCGTAAGGTTGACTCCGAGGAAATTGAAAAGCATGGGGTCAAGAAAGTTCTGGGGGGAGTTTCTGGGATACTGGTTCCCGGGGGATTTGGTTACCGTGGCATTGAAGGTAAAGTAAGGGCGATTCAGTACGCGCGCGAGAATAGTATTCCTTTTTTAGGCTTGTGCCTTGGGATGCAGTGTGCGGTGATAGAGTTTGCTCGCAATGTTTGCGGTTTAAAGGGTGCGAATTCTACGGAGTTTAAACGCAAAGCTAAATATCCGTTGATCAGCCTGCTTGAGGAACAACATAAAGTCAAGGATATGGGCGGGACCATGCGCCTGGGCGCTTACCCATGTAAGATTAAAAAAGGTACCTTGGCATATAGGGTTTACGGTTTGGCTTTGGTATTTGAGCGGCACCGGCACCGTTATGAGTTTAATAATAAGTATAGAAAACAGCTGGAGAAGAAAGGTATGGTCTTCTCTGGCATTTGCCAGAAAAAGAACTTGGTTGAGATAGTGGAGCTTAAGGGGCATCCATATTTTATCGCGGTGCAATTTCATCCTGAGTTTAAGTCTAAGCCTGACAAAGCCCATCCGCTGTTCAGAGAGTTTATCAAATCCGCTTTACAAGCAAAATAATGAAAGAAGCGATTTTAGCCCTAGAAGACGGAAAGATTTTTAAAGGGAAATCTTTTGGCGCCCAAGGTGAGCGGACCGGCGAGGTGGTTTTTAACACCAGCATGTCCGGATACCAGGAGATCATTACTGATCCTTCCTATAAGGGCCAGATTGTGACTATGACCTATCCTTTAATGGGTAATTATGGTGTAAACACCGAAGACGTGGAGTCGCGTAAGCCGTATCTCGAAGGTTTTGCGGTACATGTTTACAGCAAGATTGCAAGCAACTGGCGCAAGGATCAAGCGCTGGGAGACTATCTTAAGGAGAATAATATTCTAGGTATTGAAGGTATTGATACCCGTGCTCTTACCTTGCATATTCGTTTAGCTGGTGCGATGAAAGCGGTTTTATCTACCGTAGACCTGAATGAGAAAAGATTAATAGAGAAAGCTAGAAAATCCAAAGGCCTGGTGGGAGTAGATCTGGTCAAAGAGGTTACTTGCACTAAGAAATATATTTGGGGTAAGATAAAGAAGGCAAAATACAGGGTGGTGGTTCTGGATTGCGGAGTTAAATATAATATCCTGCGTGAGTTGTTTAAGCGCGGATGCGAAGTGATGGTAATGCCGGCAACTGTTAATAGCGGTGAGATCCTTAAACTTAAGCCTCATGGCTTGCTGCTTTCAAATGGGCCCGGTGACCCCGCGGCAGTGAGATATGTGGTTACGACTGTAGTCCAGCTTATCGGAAAATTGCCGATTTTCGGGATATGTCTTGGTCAGCAGATGTTGGGTTTGGGCTTGGGGGCAGATACCTATAAATTAAAGTTCGGACACCACGGAGCCAATCAGCCGGTGATGGATCTGAAGACGAAAAAAGTTTTGATTACTAGTCAGAATCACGGATTTTGCGTTAATATTGATTCATTACTAAGGAAGAATATCGAGATCACTCATGTTAATTTAAACGACAATACTCTGGAAGGGTTTAAGCATAAGAAATTTCCGGTGTTCTGCGTGCAGTTTCATCCTGAGGCTTCTCCCGGTCCGCACGATGCCGAATATTTATTTGATAATTTTATCCAGCTGATGAAAAAACATGCCAAAAAGAACAGATATTAAGAAGATTTTAATAATCGGCTCGGGCCCGATAGTAATCGGCCAAGGCTGTGAATTTGATTATTCCGGCACCCAGGCCTGCAAGGTTTTGAAGCAGGAGGGGTTTGAGGTGGTGCTGGTGAATTCTAATCCAGCGACTATTATGACTGATCCCCAGCTGGCGGACCGGACTTATGTGGAGCCGATCACCCCGGAAATGGTGGCTAAGATAATCAAGAAAGAGCGTCCGGATGCGTTGTTGCCCACTTTAGGCGGGCAAACCGCGTTGAATACCGCGGTGGCCCTGGCTGAAATGGGGGTCTTAAAGAAATTTAAAGTTGAGACAATCGGGGCAAATATTAAAGCCATCAAAAAAGGCGAAGACAGAAGGCTTTTTAAGGAGGCGATGCTCAAAATCGGCTTAGATCTTCCCAAAAGTGATAAGGCCTATAAATTGGACGAGGCCTGCAAAGTCGCTGAAAAAATCGGTTTTCCGGTTATCATCCGGCCGAGTTTTACTCTAGGTGGCACTGGAGGAAGCGTGGCTTATAATGCAGAGGAATTCAGAGTCCTTGCCAAGCACGGTTTAGAATCCAGCATGATCAGCGAGATCCTGGTCGAGGAATCTGTGGCGGGATGGAAAGAATTTGAGCTGGAGGTTATGCGCGACCTGAAAGATAATGTAGTGATCATCTGTTCTATTGAGAACCTTGATCCCATGGGCGTACATACCGGAGACAGCATTACTGTGGCACCCATTCAGACTCTGACCGATAAGGAATATCAGAAGATGCGCGATGCGGCTATTGCCTGTATTCGGGAAATCGGGGTTGAGACGGGTGGATCGAATATTCAGTTTGCCCTAAACCCTGATAATGGTCGCATGGTAGTGATTGAGATGAACCCCAGGGTCTCCAGAAGTTCTGCTTTGGCTTCCAAGGCTACAGGTTTTCCTATCGCGAAAATCGCGGCAAAGTTAGCTGTTGGGTATACTCTGGATGAGATTCCCAATGATATTACCCGCGTGACCCCCGCCTGTTTTGAGCCTTCTATAGATTACTGCGTGGTGAAGATCCCGCGCTTTACTTTTGAGAAATTCCCTTCCGCGGATTCTACCCTTACGGTTTCCATGAAGAGCGTGGGAGAAGCGATGTCCATAGGCAGGACTTTTAAGGAGTCTTTGCAAAAAGGCCTGCGTTCCCTTGAAATCAAGAAGTTTGGTTTAGAGAGCATGCTTTTTACGGATATCAGAAATATTAAGATGGCTTGTGACACCCTGGAAATTATCTATCAAAAACTTGTGGTTCCCAATGCAGAGAGGATCTTTTATCTGGGGGATGCTTTTCGTGCCGGAGTGGGCATAGAGAAGATCTTTGAGCTGACTAAAATCGATCGCTGGTTCCTTTATAATATTAAAGAGATAATTGATTTGGAAAAGGAGATCGTAAAGGCCGCAAGCGTTAGTAAAGAATTATTGAAACAGGCCAAGGATTGCGGGTTTTCTGACCGACAACTGGCCAAACTTTTAGGCAAAAAAGAAGAAGATATCTATAAGCTGCGTAAGTTCTTTGGTATTACACCAGCCTTTAAATTAGTGGATACCTGTGCTGCGGAATTTCAGGCGCACACGCCGTATTTTTACTCTACCTACGATAAATAAGGTTGTAAATATGTGCTTTAGAATAATTCTATTCTGTTTATTGATTACTTCTATTTCTTATTTAGCGCAGGCGAAAGAGAAGGGTAAATTGGTTTGTTTTAAGAATGCTTGTGTGAGCGCGGAAACGGCGAGCACTCCGGAAGAAAAGCATCGGGGATTAATGTTCAGGAAAACTCTAGGAGGGCTCTCGGGAATGCTTTTTGTCAATCAGCACGAGGGTCTATACCCATTTTGGATGAAAAATACGCTGATTTCCCTCGATATTATCTGGATAAGTAAAGACAAAAAAGTTGTCTATATCGCAAAGAACGTTCAGCCTTGCCTTGAAACGTGTGAGGCTATTAAACCGGCTTGTCCGGCCCAGTATATATTAGAGGTTAATGCTGGATTTATTGAGAAATATCAGATTAAGGTTGGGCAAAGATTAGATTTCTAATCAAAGCCTAAAAAATAGTCTTGATTCCCGATGTATTTAGGCTACAATGGCTAAAGAGGAGAAAACGTATAATGAAAATGATCATCGGTTTGACCTTCCCGGGTGAGCTTAAAGATGAGTCGATCATCTGCACCCTTTGCAAGAATTTCGATATCAAGCTGAATATTTTCGAGGCATCATTCTCTATGTATTCGGGATGGGCGATACTAGGTATTGAAGGCGAAGAGGAAGTGCTCAAAAAATCTTTCGATTTTTTGAGGACCAAGAACATCAACATCGAGAAAATTGAGACAAAATAACCTCTTTCTCTGGGCGCTCCAAGGCGCCGAAAGTTTCCCATGGATAAAGAAGAGGTAATAGTAGAATTTTTAAAAGGCCTACGTATCTGCCTTAATAACGCCTCGGTTTATTTCAAAGAGCATCCCTACTATATCAAATCCGTAAACGAGTTTAAGGTTAAGATAGATTCCTTCCTTAAGTTTATCAACCCCATCAAAGTCAATATTGCGCCGGATTCGCTTTTTATTGCTGGCACCCCTTACGCCAAGTCCCAGCTTTTTACAGAGCTAGCCGCTTTTTTTCATATCCGTAAGATCAAAAGTATAGAGCTGCGTGAAGGGTTGACTATCGATGAGCTGCTTAATTTTTTAAGCGTCATCGCTCTTGCGCCCAAAGAGATTTTAAAGCGCGGCGGGGCGCAGAACATCATTAATATTGAGCATAACGCGCACTGCTTTGTGGAGCAGCTTGATTATTCTCAGTTATTGGGAAGTGTGGGGGAAGAGGCCAAAGACGTCTGGCTGTATTTGTTCGGAGAAGCGGCTCAGACTAATGATGCGCAAAAGATCCAGCAGTGCGTGAATAATTTCGGTTCTGTGGCCGACTCGTTAAATGTGCGCGACCTTACCGAGGATGAAGAGCTTAAAGAAAATATCTGCAGTTTTTTAAGTTGCCTCAAGGACAGCCAGAAGGAAGATTATGAGAAGTGCAGCAAAGAGATGTTTAAAGCGGTGTTTAAGTATAAAGATGCTATTACTCCTGAGCAGGCACAGAAGATCAAGGCCATATTTAAAGGCCTGAGTCAGGATCAGTTCGCGGATATACTGTTGGACGGTATTGTCAAAGACGATAATTTTGATGTTTTGAGCATGCAGCTTTTTTCCCGGCTTGCCGGAGAGGAGAGCGCGCAGGGGATCTCCTCTTCTATCTTAGCTAATGCAGGCGCTAAATCAGTGGTCAAGGAAAATCCGCATATCGCTAAAAGGGTGCACAGTCTTTTATCCGGACCGGACACCCAGTCTATTTCTGAAGGCTACCGTCACATACTATCAAGCTTGCTTAAGGATATCTCTTTTGATAAAGGGGTGTTTTTTGACCGCTCCCAGCTACATGTCAATTACCGTTATATCCTTCTGGCTCTTATTGATGATGAGCATAAGTATGACAGTCTCAGTCTTGTGGTGAATAAGTTGGTTGAAGAATGGGAGAAGATTGTAAACGACAAGGACACCGTCTTTTTGCGTTGCGTATACGATATTATCCGTAGGAAGAAAAAGGATAATATCGCAATCGACGCGGTATTCGTTGAGCTGGATAAACGCATGGTTGAGTTTATCGAGCATATACTTTGGGAAGGGCAGTCTTTGCCGGATTTGGAATATCTGGCTGACAGGCTAAAGAAGAGTTCTTTGGAAATTGATTTCTTTCTGGGCAAAATTTTTGAACAGGGGTGTATCAGCCCCTCAATATTGAAATTGTTTTTTAGGTCTTTCCCCGCAGAGAAAGGTAAATTCTATAAAAAGCTTGAAGCTCGTCGTGCAGATATGGATTTCCTTAGCCGGATAATCCATAGTTTAAAGAACCTTGATTCGAAGTTAGCTCTTGATGCGTTGATAAAAGTCTATGGCTTGACCAATGAGCTTGTGGGGGCAGAGATTTTAAGAATAATGCAGGGCCTGCCTGAAATAAACGCGAATTTTACGCTTTCGATCCTTAAAAAATCCGGTGCACGCTTGAAGAAAGAGGCGCTGGGAATCTTGATGAGGGACGCGCAGTTAAGGAGGCGGGCAGCAACTACGCTACTTGGCATTTTAAGCTTGTTCGGTATGAACAATGGCCTGCTTATTGAGAATATGGATTTATGTTCTCAGGCAGGGCTTAAAGAGGCCGGAGATTATCTTGAGTTACTAAAAAACAGGCGGTTCTTCTGGAATCGCGGAGTTAGGGAAAAGGCGAAAGTTACCTTGGAGAAGCTGAATGCTGGATAAAATTGAGTCTAATTTCAGGGACCTTTTGTCGGCGCTGCAGACGGCGAAGCTCTATAGCACAGAGCATCCGATGTTTAAGAAATCCGCGGAGAAAGCGTTTATTAGCCTTCAGGAAGTGCTGCGCGACAGGGACGATCTGGTTCTGGGTTTTGTTGGCGATGAGATCGCTTTTGAGAAAGAGATATTTTTTGATTTAAGCAAGATGGTCAGGCCGGCGATAATATATCTCAAGGATCGTGGTATTGAGCGCATTGCTTTTTATAAAGGAGTACAGGCCGAGGAGTTCAACAAGTTTATCATATTTCTGGCGGGGCCCAAAGACGAGTCCAAGCGCGAAGCGCAAGAACATCTGACGTTTTTAGGGATAGAGAATATTGTGGTTGGAAAGATCAAGGTAGGCGGTAAGTCGGGAGAAGCTCAAGGAAAAGGTGTAGCCGTAAACATGTACGACAGTTCTTTGGATAAAGTTTCTCAGTCTTTGGCCAGCGTGCTTGATTCCGAGACAATAGACCACCTGGTGCTTAAGTTTTCCATCAACAATATACTAGAAAGCCTGAGCACCCAGCATCAGGAGTTTATGAAATTTACTACGCTTAAGCGTTACGACGTGGGCACGTATGTTCATTTATTGAACGTGTGTATATTAAGCATGTATTTTGCTTCGAAGCTCGGGTTTGCCCGGGATGATGCCCTCGATGTCGGCATCGGCGGATTATTCCATGATATCGGGAAGCTTTATATTTCCCGTAAGATCATTAGCAAAAGCGATAAGCTTACCGATGAAGAGCTGAATATGATGGAGAGCCATCCCATGCTTGGCGCTCAGATCCTTTTAGGCTATGCGGATAATCTGGGGATATTGCCTGTGGTGATCTGTTTTGAGCACCATCTGAAATACAATATGCAGGGTTATCCGAAGAAGCCGTTCACCCGCAAGCCCCATATCGCTACGAGAATAGTTTCTATTTGCGACGTGTACGACGCTCTTTCCCAGAGGCGCGGATACAAGGCAGATTATGCTCCGGACTTGATCTATAATATTATTTCCAAGGAAAAAGGTACTTCCTTTGACCCGGAGATGGTGGATAAATTTTTTAGGATCATGGGAGTTTGGCCAATTGGCTCTATAGTGGGCTTAAATGACGGCAGGGTGGCGGTGGTTACCGATGAGCACGAGGATGATATTTTCTCGCCCTCTGTAAGGGTGATCGGGCCGCAGCCAGAGCTTGAGGCTTTAGATTTGCGGCAAAGCTCGGGAAGTCTGCGTATTGAGCGTTATCTTAACCCCTGGACAGAAGGAAAAGAGTATTTGCGCTTGGTGCAATAGGCTTGTGTGATATAATAGGCAAAAATTATACACCTGGCCTAATAGGAATGGCCAGTATTTCATCCTAGAAAGGATGCACCCAGCATACCTTTTAGCTGGGGTGCAACTTTCTATGAAAGGAAGTGAGTATGTTAAAGAAAAACGGATTCGATAACGATAAGTACTTGAAAGAGCAGACCGTGGCGATCACAGACCGGGTGAAGAAGTTCGATAACAAGCTTTACTTAGAGTTCGGGGGTAAGCTTTGTTTTGACTATCACGCTGCTCGCGTTCTTCCGGGCTATGACCCTAATGTCAAGATCAGGCTGTTGCAGGAGCTAAAAAACAAGATAGATATAGTGCTTTGTATCTATGCCGGGGATATCGAGCGGGGCAGGGTGCGCGGAGATTTCGGGATCACATATGATTCTGCTACCTTGAAACTCATCGATGACCTGCGTAAGTGGGGCCTAGATATCCTTTCTGTTGTGATCACTCGCTTTGCCAATCAGCCCTCGGCGATTATCTTTAAGAATAAGCTTGAGCGCCGCGGGGTAAAAGTCAACCTGCATTACCCTATCGACGGCTATCCTGCGGATGTGAATAAGATCGCCAGCGAGAATGGATTCGGCAAGAACGAATACATTCAGACCAAGAATCCTATTGTAGTGATCACCGCGCCCGGGCCTAATAGCGGAAAGCTTTCCACCTGCCTTTCTCAGCTTTACCATGACCATAAGAGGGGCGTTAATTCCGGCTACGCTAAGTTCGAGACATTTCCTATCTGGAATTTAGCGCTTAAGCATCCCGTAAACGTGGCTTATGAAGCGGCTACCGCGGATATCCAGGATTTTAATCTGGTCGACCCTTTTCATTTAAATAAATACAATAAAACCGCCATAAATTATAACCGCGATGTAGAAAGTTTCCCGATATTGAGACTGATCTTAAACCGGATCTTTGATAAGAATGCTAACTTACCGATGTATAACTCACCTACGGATATGGGGGTCAACCGTGCGTGGTTTGGTATCGTTGACGATAAGGCGGTGCAGGACGCGGCAAAGCAGGAGCTTATCCGTAGGTATTTCCGCTATAATACCGAGTATATCCTGGGTATAGAGAAAAAAGAGACGGTGGATAGGGTAATGATGTTGATGGAGGAGATGGGGGTCAAGCCCACGGATCGGACCGTACTGGAAGTGGCGCGTAAATCAGCTGATGAGGCAGAGGTAAATGGTAAGGGTAATGAGGGGATCTACTGCGGCGCAGCCCTGCAGCTGAATGACGGACGCATTATTACCGGAAAAAATTCTAAATTTATGCATGCGGCTTCCGCGCTGATCCTGAATGCGGTAAAGCAGCTGGCCAATATTCCCGATGAGATACTTCTATTATCCCCGCATATCATCAGTCAGATCGCCAAGCTTAAAGAAGGAATCCTGGATGCCGACTCCGAGAGTCTTGATCTTGAGGAGTCCCTGATAGCTTTATCTATAAGCGCAACCACCAATCACACCGCGGAGCTGGCGATGAATAAACTGGTGGAACTCAGTGGCTGTGAGGTGCAAATGACCCAAATCCACACTCCCGGAGACGAGGTGGGGCTTAAGCGGCTGGGGGTGAACCTTACTACAGACGGAAAGTTCTCTTCACGCAATCTTTTTGTCGCCTGATGGATCTGAAGAAGTATAAGTCCGGAATTGGATTTATTTTATTGGTTCTTGGTATATTTCTTCTTTGGTATCTGGGCAGATTCTTACACCTGGATATCCAGGCAATCCGCAAGCCGCTTGAAAGTTTTCCGCTATTTGTCAGCAGTTTTGTCTTTGTGATCCTTTATGTAGTGGTCACGTTCTTTGTTTTTTTCTCTAAGGACATATTTTATTTGGCCGGAGCCTTAATCTTCGGGCCGTATTTGAGTGCGGTTTTGATCTTTATTTCTGAAGCGCTGAACGCCTGCATACTTTTTTATTGTTCTAGATACCTTGGGCGGGCGTATGTCCGGGATTCTCTATCTGGGAAATATCAGCGCTTGGATGAGCAGCTAGGCGGCATAAGCTTATTCTGGCTTTTTATTTTTCGGGCGGCACCCCTGATACCTTACCGTTTTCTGGATATGGCCGCGGGTCTGACCCGCATGAGGTTCAGTAAATATTTTGCGGCAGTTCTACTCGGCTCTTTTCTAAAGATATTCTGGATACAGTTTATTTTGTACGGCGTAGGAGAGAGCGTGATCAGCAATCCGAATGCACTTTTTGATTACTTTCTTAATAATCAGCCGGTATTTTTATTCAGTCTTTTGTATTTGGTGTTAGTGGGCATGGTTATTTATAAAATCAGAAAGAAATTTAAGACATGAGCGTAAATTTAAAATTCTTAGGGGGTGTACGCACAGTCACCGGATCAAGCCATTTAGTGACTACTGATAAGTCTGAGATTTTGCTTGATGCCGGGATGTTTCAGGGCCACCGCGATGAGTCTTATATGATCAACGCTACCCTTCATTACAATCCGCGTAAGATCAAAGCCATGGTTTTGTCGCACGCGCATATCGACCACTGCGGGAATATTCCGATCCTGATCAAAAAGGGTTTACGTTGTAAGATCTATGCCACCTCAGCCACTAAGGATCTCACGGCGCTGATGCTTGAGGATTCCGGCAAGATACAGGAAGAGGATGTGCGCTATGTGAATAAGATTAATAAGCGCCTGGGTCTGCCGCCCAGAGAGCCGCTTTACACCAAGAAAGAGGCGATGCGCGCGACAAAAATATTTCGCTCCATATCTTACGAGCAGCGCTTCTGTATTGCCAAGGAGTGCTTTGCCACTCTCCATGACGCAGGGCATATCCTGGGCTCAAGCATTATAGTGCTCGATGTAAAAGACGGAGTGAAAAATATCCGTATCGGCTATGCCGTTGACCTAGGTAGGAAGAATCTTCCGCTTTTGAATGATCCGGTGATTCCGCACAGATTAGATTATTTGATCATTGAAAGCACTTATGGTGGCAGGTTCCACGCGCCGATAGAAGAGGCCCAGTCGCGCCTGCGCGAGGCGATCAACCGTGCGGTACAGCGCGGGGGCAAGATTTTAATCCCCTCATTTGCCCTTGAGCGCACGCAAGAGGTGCTGTATTTCTTAAATGAGTTGATCAAGCAACAACTGGTCCCATCAATTCCTATATATGTGGACAGTCCGCTTGCAACAGGCATTACCGATTTATTCACCCACCACATGGATTTTCTGGACTCTAAGACCCGCCAGGCAATAGCCCGCGGGGAGAGTCCTTTTGAGCTCTTGAATCTACGCTTCGTGCGCGACCAGACAGAGTCAAAGGCCCTGAATATTGACAAGCGGCCGATGATCATCATTGCCGGAAGCGGAATGTGCGAATCCGGAAGGATGCTACATCATCTTAAGAACAATATAGAAGATTCCCGTAATATGGTACTTGTGGTAGGGTACATGGCAAAGAATACTTTAGGCAGGAAAATTGTCGAAAGGGAGAAATTAGTGCGTATTTTCGGCGTGGAATACGAGCTTAACGCAGAAGTGGTGATCATCAACGCGTTTTCCGGACACGCGGATAAAACAGAGCTGGTGGATTTTGTCCGGCAGTGCCTGCCGCTTAAGCGGATATTCCTGGTGCATGGCGATGAAGAGCAGACTCTGCACTTGTATGACGCGCTGGTAGCCATGGGTCAGAATGTGCTTATCCCGTTTAAGGGTGAAGAAGTGTTGCTTAGTTGAAGGATTCGTGGTAGTATTATTTTCGCTATAAAATAAAGAGTTTAATCTATGGAGGGTTTTACAATGGCTGGCGGAAAATCTACACCAAAGAAAGATCAAGCGTTAAAAGTCGCAAGTGGCGAGTTAGTCAAGACCGGGCAGATCATGGTCCGCGGTATCCCTGTATATAAGGCCGGGGTGAACGTTGCTGGGCTAGGTACGCTTTACGCCCTTTGCAGTGGGAAAGTCTTTTTCCGGCATAAGAAAACAAGCCATGGCAAGGTGCGCACTTTTATCGGCGTCACTCCAATAAAGGAAAAAGCCGCTAAATAAGCATGCCCCAAGAAGCAGGTATCCAGGAAAGAGCTAGGAAGTATTCGCTAAAGAAATATTCTCTGGCTCTGTTGGATACCGTAGTTACGCTTGCCCTGCTTCTGATTTTTTTGGCTACAGGTTTATCCCGGGCTCTTACTGAGGGCCTGGGATTTATTTTTTCAAGCAGCTATTTCACTGTTCCTGTTTACCTGCTCGTTGTAATTCTTGCCTACTATTTGATCACTTTTCCACTTACTTTTTACCAATCCTATACTCTTGAGCACGAATTTTCTCTGTCCCGGCAAAGCGTAAAATCGGGGTATTCTGGATATTTTTCTCTATTGTCATGGCTAATCTTTTGCCTGTATTAATCATACCTTTATTTTTTAAATATAAGAAACTTGAGGATGAAACACTGCGCCAGAGGATAATTGTTTTAGCGGGCAAGATGAAAGTAAGGGTTCTGGATGTTTTTGAGATAGACTTAAGCAAAAAGTCTTTAAAAGGCAATGCCGCTTTCGTGGGGGCGGGGAACACGCGAAGAGTGCTTTTGGCAGACACCTTAAAAGATAAATACACCTATGAGGAGATAGAGGTGATTCTGGCGCATGAGTTCGCGCACTACCGCTTGAAGCATTTATTGAAGCTAATATTGGTCAATTCCGCGGTGACTCTGGTAACTTTTTTTGTAATTTATGCCACCAGCAGTTCGGCGCTGTGGTTGTTTGGGTTGTCTTCGTATCTAGAGCTTGCGGCTTTACCATTACTCTTTTTTTATTTTGCGGTTTTTGGTGTAATTTTGCAGCCGTTTGGGGCTTTTATCAGCCGCTGTTTCGAGCGTAGTGCTGATAGGATGGCCATACAGGTGACCGGCCTGAAAGACGCCTTTATCTCGACCATGGATAAGTTGGGTGATCAGAATCTTTCGGATCGTAATCCGCACCCGCTTATTAAATTTTACTTTTTCGACCATCCGCCCATAGATGAGCGGATCAAGATGGCAAAACACCTGGCCTTATAGGAAAGGCCAGTGTTCCGTCCTAAAAAGGACGCACCCAGCCTACTTATTAGCTGGGGTGTAGCTTTCTGCGTAAGGAGGTTAAGATGAAAAGAATAGCTGGGTTTTTGTTTGTATTATTTTTTGTTGTGTCTTCTGGTTCATCAGTTTTCGCACAAGGGTTCAGGGGCATGAGTGATGTTGTCCCACCGCCATTTGTGATTTATCCTAGTGAGCGTGCTGACATAAGCGGCAAAGACGTGCTCACCCTTAAGTGGAAGACCCCGGGAAGTTTTGATATTGACCACGTGGAGTTTAAGCTGTATAAAGGATATATCACCGCGGATTCCAACTTGGTCTATAAAGAGGATGTTGATCCGGTTGAGTCTGAGGTGGATGTGAAGGCCGATCTTTTGCAAGATGGCCAGACTTACACCATGTATTTACGTTCGATATCACGCGAGGGCTACAAAAGTGACCGGGTGTTTAATTCTTTTCAGGTAATTAAGAAATAAATTCAAGGATTATTCTTGCTGCACGGGAGGCGGCACCGGGTTCGCCGAGGGAGGATTTGACGAGGGCGAGATTCGAAGTGATTTCTTGAAGTTTCGCTGGATTGCGCATGATCTGTAACACTTCATGCGCAATTTTTTTAGGGATAGCGCCAAGCTGAATAAATTCCGGAATAATTTTTTTACCTGCTACAATATTCACCATTCCAATATAGGGCAATTTCACTTGTGGTCGGTATAGAAGGTAATTCAACAGGTTCATCTTATAGACCACGCAGAAAGGTTTTTGCATAATCGCGGTTTCCAGGGTGGCTGTGCCTGAGCAGACCAGCGCAAAATCCGCGATATTCAGGCAGTCATAAGTTTTCCCTTCCGCGATTTTCACTTCTACTTTAAAGCGATCGATGATCCGGTTGTAAGTTTTCCAGTCAACCGAAGGTGATTTGACGATCACGAATTGCGCATTCATTTGTTCACTTATCAGTTTGACTGACTCTAACATGATGGGGAGGATATTGTTGATTTCTTGTTTGCGCGAGCCGGGAAGTAGGGCGATGGTCGGAGTATCTTTGGAGAGTTTTAGGTGGTTTAGAAATTCATCCTTCTGTACGGTAGGCTTTACTATGTCCAGTAGCGGGTGCCCCACAAAATCTACATTCATCCCGTATTTTTTGTAGAATTCCTTTTCGAATTTAAAGAGCACAATCATTTTTCGGATATATTTCTTAATCGTCTGCACCCTGCCCGGCCTTGAGGCCCAGACTTGGGGGCTCACGTAATAGATGGTTGGTATAGTGTTATTGAGCTCTTTGGCCAGGCGCAGGTTAAAGCCGGAGAAATCAACGAATATTACCGCATCGAATTTTTCTTGATTGATAGTATAGAGAAGGAATTTTTTTAATTCGAAGAACTTGGGGAGTTTCTTAAAGACATCAAAAATCCCGAATACCGATAACCCTTTTATATCGTAAAGGATCTCAGCACCCGCCTGGCGCAGAAGTTCACTGCCCACGCCGAAGACTTTAAGCTCTGGGTTGATTTTCTTTAGGGCGCTGGTGAGATTTGCCGCGTGAAGAACTCCTGAGGCCTCTCCGCAGATGATCAGAATCTTTTTTTCTGCCATATCTGTTTTTGGATTTCTAAGGCGACTTTGAGGGCTTCGCGGGCAACCGGACCAGAGACAAGGGGCTCTGTATGTGAGGTGACACAGTCAATAAACGACTGGAGTTCTTTTTGTAGGGGTTGTTCTTTTTCTATTGGCAGGTCCTGTTTAGTGATCTGCGCCCCATCTTTTCTGTAAACACAGGCCTTAGCCTCTTTATAATCCAGCGATATATAGGTATCTTTCTGGAAAATGCGGATTTTGCGCAGCCACTCATCAGAGATGCGGCTTGCGGTAAGATTGGCGATGCAGCCGTTTTTAAAGGTCAGCCGGGTGTTAGCGATGTCTTCAAAGTGGGTGAGGACCGGTACGCCCACGGATTCGATTTTCTTAATCGGCGAGTTAACAAGTCCTAAAACGATGTCAATATCATGGATCATCACATCCAAGACCGCTCCGATATCAAGGGAGCGGTTGGGGAATGGGCTAAGCCGGTGGCATTCAATGAATTTTGGTTCTTTGATTAGCTTAAGGGTAGCGGCAAAAGCAGAGTTGAAGCGCTCGATGTGGCCGACCTGTAAAATCAGCTTATTTTTGCGGGCAATTTGAATCAGCTGGTCAGCCTCTTTAAGCGTAGGGGTGAATGGTTTCTCAACCAGAGCGTGAATATTGTGCTTCAGGCAGTCAGCGGCGATTGAGAAATGCAGCTTGGTGGGTGTAGCGACGCTGACCGCGTCGACTTTGCCAAAAAGCTCCCGGTAATCAATGTAGCCCGGGACATTCAAAGTGTGGGATATTTCTTCCAGTCGCTTAGGGTCACTATCACATACCGCGCTCAAGAAGCAATTCGGTATTTCCTTATAAATCTTTGCGTGTATGCTGCCCAGATGCCCGACGCCGATCACCGCAATCTTTATATCCATAGGGGAATCATAGCAGACTCGTTGCCTTGTTTCAACTAATATTTAACCGTGGGTGCCGAGGCTTGCTTTTCGCTAAATAATTATATATGTTATTGTTTAGCGGGTCCTGCCTTGGCTTGTCCTGCGCGCGGCTTTTTGCCGTGCTCGGATCAAGCCAAGTCACCCGCTAAACCTACCATTTATCAGCAAGCTTGTTGTTAGCGGCTGACTTGGACTGCACCTTGCTTTATCGGATAAGCAAGTGTGCTCTTCTGGGCTGATTTCGAGTGGTTCCTCGGACGCCCCGCTCAAAGCGACCCTCGTCACCCTTGACTGAAAGTTTCAGTTGGCGGGAGGCTTGGCTTGGTTTCGAGCAGGGCTAGAAATGAGCGCAGGTGCGGCACAACGCTGGGCCGCACCAAGCGTCCCTGCGAGAAACAAGACAAGCCGACCAGCCATGAGTGATTGTAGTTTTGAATCAAAGATATCTCGACAAAGAGGAGCGAATGTGGTATAGTGCAACCTTATGAAAAACTACAATAAGCTATTTATTTTCGCCCGTCCCTATACCGGACAGCTGATTATTTCCGGCATCTTCATGGGCATTGTGACTTTCTTCGATATCTTCCGTCTGAGCGCTATCGTGCCGGTTATCGACAGGATCTTCACTAATCGACAGATTACCTTCAATAACGGCAAGTTTCCGGCATTTGTCCAGAATATACTTAATTACCTGAATAATCTTGAGCCGATCAAGGTGCTGTATCTTATCCTTATTATCATGCCTATCGCTCTGATTATCCGGTCGGTTTTCGAATATCTGCAGTCCTATATAATGTCTGATGTGGGTCAGAAAGTCATCCGCGACGTCCGGAATATTGTTTACGAGAAGTTGCAGGTATTATCTTTGGAATATTTCAGCCAAAGGAGGAGTGGCGAGCTGGTCTCCCGCATCACCAATGACGTAAAGCTGATCGAAAACGCCGTTTCTTACGCTCTTACGGATTTAGTTTATCAGGGCTTTACGGTTATCTGCTTCGCTATCACTATATTTTTCATAAACTGGAAACTGGCGCTTTTGGCTTTTGTGGTGTTGCCGGTTGTCGCGGTGCCCATGGTCACCGTCGGCAAGATGCTGCGCAAGCTAAGCAAGAGCTCGCAGGAAAAGATGGCGGATATCAACTCGCTACTAGTCGAAACATTCATTGGAGTGCGTATTGTGCGTGCTTTCTGCGCCGAGGCAAAAGAAGTGGCTAAGTTCCGCGGCCAGAATCATGATTATTACAAGCTGGCTATGAAATCCATAAAGCGCATGCTTATTTTAGGTAACGCTACGGAGCTGGTAGGCGTGGCAATGGCTATCTTGATCATTTATATCAGCGGCAGACAGGTTATTTCGGGTGAATTGTCTTTCGGCGCGTTTGCCCTGTTCATGGCAGCTTTATTATCGCTGATCAAACCCTTTAAGAAATTAAGTCAGGTAAATTCCATTCTGCAGCAGGCTATGGCGGCTAGTACCCGTATTTATGAAGTGCTGGATGCGCCGGTGAGCGTCAGGCAGAGCCCACAGGCAAAAGAAATCAATGATTTTTCCTCTGGTATCCGTTACGAAGGAGTTTATTCCACCTATGGCGAGCACGATATACTTAAGAATATTAATCTGGAAGTCAAAAAGGGTTTTATGTTGGCGATTGTGGGTCCCAGCGGCTCGGGAAAGAGCACCATGGTGGATCTGATTCCGCGTTTTTATGACCCCAAAAAGGGAAAGATTTATATTGATGGAGTGGATATCAAGGATTTGACTTTAAAATCACTTCGCCTGAAGATCGGAATGGTCACCCAGGAGACCATTCTTTTTAACGAGACTATAAAAGGAAATATACTCTACGGCAAGCCGGATGCAACTGATAAAGAGATTGAATCAGCGGCTATCCAGGCACATGCCCATGAATTTATTAAGAATCTGCCCAATGGGTATAATACAGTGATCGGAGACAGGGGGATGAAGCTTTCCGGCGGAGAGCGCCAGAGAATAGCCATTGCCCGCGCGCTTTTGAAGAATCCGCCGATTTTACTCCTTGATGAGGCGACTTCGCAGTTGGATACCGAGTCGGAGCGTATCGTGCAGGAAGCTTTAGACCGGCTAATTCAGGGAAGAACGGTATTTGTTATTGCGCATAGGCTTTCGACTGTGCGCAATGCTCATAGAATTGTGGTTTTAGACCGCGGAATGATCGCGGAAGAGGGAACCCACCAGGAGTTGATCCAGAAGGACGGCCTCTATAAGCGGCTTTATTCCATGCAGGAACTCCAGAAGTAAGGAAATAAACCTCAAAATTATTAAATAATATTTGCATAATAACAAGAATATGTTAATATAAGCGTCTATTCTTATGCCAAATGGTAGGTGTAAGGCGCAAAATCAATAAATAACAGGAAAAAGGGGGAACTACAACGTGCCATCAGAATTAATCAAGCAATTACTGGAAGCAGGAGTGCATTTTGGGCATCAGACTAAGCGCTGGAACCCGAAAATGAAAAAATTCATCTTTGGTTCGCGTAGCGGTATTTACATTATCGATTTGGAGAAAACCGAGGAATGCATTAACAAGGCTCGGGATTTCCTGATGGATATAACCGCAAAAGGCGAATTTGTGCTTTTTGTAGGCACAAAAAAGCAGGCTCAGGAAGTGGTTTTTCAGGAGGCTAACCGTTGCGGGATGTACTATGTCACCGAGCGCTGGCCCGGTGGAATGCTTACTAATTTCGCCACCATTAAAAAGAGTATCAGCCGCCTGAAAGAGATTGAGAAAATGAAGGTGGATGGCACTTACGAAAAGATTACCAAGAAAGAGATCTCCGGCCTGGAGAAGGAGTTGGCCAAGCTTAAAAAGAACTTCATGGGTATTGTGCCTATGGAACGCATGCCCAAGGCGATTTTTATCGTGGATACCAAGAAGGAAGAGACCGCGGTAAGCGAAGCCCGCAGGCTGGGTATTCCTATCGTGGCGTTGATCGACACCAATTCCAACCCGGACCTGATAGATTATCCTGTTCCCGGTAATGACGACGCGACAAAATCCGTCAAGCTGGTGACTTCGCTTATGGCGGATACGGTTTTGGAGGGAAGAAAGAAATTTCTGTCGTATTTGGCCCAGGAAGGCGTTAAGGTAGAAGCTAAGAAGGATGAGGAAGACCAGGAAATAGGACTTCTTCCTGAGGAAGAAGCGGGGATAAAAGAAATCGAGGAGATCGTTGAGGCTACCCAGCCGCTGGACGCTGAGGGAAAGCCGGTGAAAAAGGTCCGCGTAAAGACGGCTGTTGATGATAAATCAAGAACAAGAAGAAAGGTGTAAGTAAGATGGCTGCTAATGTTGATCTGATCAAAGAGTTAAGGCATATGACCATGGCAAGCGTGGCCCACTGCAAAAAAGCTCTTGAGGAGTCAAACGGAGACATCAAGAAAGCGGCGGAATACCTGCGTAAGAAAGGCCTGGAAATTGCTGCTAATAAGCAGGACCGCGCGGTGAAAGAAGGTCGCATTGAAGCCTATATCCACCATGGAAGCAAGATTGGCGTGCTTTTGGAGGTGAACTGCGAGTCGGATTTCGTGGCTCGCAACGAGGATTTCACCAGCTTCACCAAGGATGTGGCCATGCAGATAGCCGCATGCAGTCCCATTTATATTAAAAGAGAAGATATTCCGGCAGAGGTGTTGGAGCAGGAGAAGAACAAGGAAGATTTCTGCAAGAATCACTGTCTTCTGGAACAGGCGTTTATTAAAGATGCAAGTTTGAGTATTAAGGATTATCTGGGCACAATCATCGGAAAACTCGGCGAGAATATCGTAGTTCGCAGATTTATAAGGTATAAAGTCGGGGAGTTATGAGCAAGGCGGTTTACAAAAGGATCGTTCTGAAGCTTAGCGGCGAAGCGCTTCAGGGGACAAAATCCCACGGAATAGACCATTCGGTTTTAGTATCTATCTCCCGTCAGATAAAAGAGGTTAGGGATTTAGGCGTGGATGTGGCGGTGGTGCTGGGTGCGGGAAATATCTTCCGTGGCCAGGAGAATACCGCCTCTCGCGGCCTGGATATGGATAGGTCTGTCGCAGACTATATGGGGATGCTTGCGACTATTATCAACGGTCTGGCTTTACAGGATGTTTTGGAGAAGACCGGAGTCCCTACCAGGGTAATGACCGCCATTGATATGGAGCGTATTGCCGAGCCGTATATCAGGCGTAGGGCCGTGCGACATCTGGAAAAAGGCAGGGTAGTTATATTTGTCGCTGGAACCGGCAATCCGTATTTTACAACCGATACCGCGGCTTCCCTTCGCGCCAAGGAAATCAATGCCGACGTGATTTTGAAAGCTACGAAAGTGGATGGGGTTTATACCGCCGATCCGGTTAAGGTTAAAAGTGCTAGAAAGTTTGAGAAACTAAAATATATCGATGTGTTGAAAAAGGGCTTAAAGGTGATGGACGCCACCGCCATCAGCCTGTGTATGGATAATAACCTACCGATAGTGGTTTTCAATCTGACTAAGATCGGAAATATCAAGCGCGTAGTCATGGGCGAAAGAATCGGGACGGTAGTTTCATAAATGTGTAGCTTTCTGCTCACCCCAAACTTAATGGATAGTTTGGGGTGAGCTGGTGCTCAAGGAGGTAGCTATGACCACAAAAGAGATTCTGCATAGTACCGAAGAGAAGATGAAAAAATGTTTTGAGTCGGTGACTCGCGAGTTTGCGGAAGTGCGCACTGGCAGGGCCAGCCCGATTATCGTGGAAGGTCTGCATATAGATTATTACGGAACACCTACGTTATTAAAGCAGCTGGCGTCTATTTCCGTGCCTGATCCCCATCTGATTGTGATCCAGCCGTGGGACGTTACGGCGATTGTAGAGATCGAGAAGGCTATTCTTAAGTCAAATTTAGGGATTACTCCTTCTAACGACGGCAAGGTGGTACGTTTATCCGTACCGCAGTTATCCAAAGAGAGGCGTGAAGAGCTGGCCAAGGTAATCCACAAGATGGCTGAGGACGGAAGAGTGTCACTACGCACCATAAGACGGGATTCCAAGGAGCATGTAGAGAAGCTGGAAAAAGACAAGGTGATTTCTGAGGATGATAGATTTCGCGGGATCGAGGATATGCAGAAGATCGTGGATAAATATATTGCTAAGGTTGACGAGCTTCTGAAGAGTAAAGAGAAGGAAGTTTTGCAAGTTTAGGGCAAGTTTAATTTGGGCCTCTAGCTCATCCGGTAGAGCAGCGGCTTTTTAAGCCGCGTGTGCCGAGTTCGAGTCTCGGGAGGCTCATAAAATTTCTTGCTTTGCTTTCGCAAAGCAAGAAATTCATGCCGCAGTCAATTCAAAAAATACGAAGTTCCCGAAGGGTATCGAAGTCCCCTCTGGGGCGGAGAGATTTTTGGAGCGAATAGGCAAGGGATACAAGTAAAGGCGTCAGAGGAAACTATCCGGGCGGATGGCGGAACTGGCATACGCGATAGCCTTAGGAGCTATTGGGGCAACCCTTGGAGGTTCAAATCCTCTTCCGCCCACTTTAAATTTTCCGACAAGGAAAATTTAAAGTGTACTCAAGCGAGCGTAGCACAGATACATACAAATAATCATATCGTGCATCTGGCGCAATAGGAGGCGCCAGTGCGCATTAGGTATTGCGCCAGTGCGCATTAGGTAATGCGGGAGTAGCTCAGCTGGTAGAGCGCAACCTTGCCAAGGTTGATGTCACGGGTTCGAATCCCGCCTCCCGCTTTAATTTGTAAGGGGCAAGGTCCTGTGAGCCCGAAGGGCGAAACAGGGCAAGTCTTGCAAGCCCGGAGGGCGAAGCAGGGCGCCTCCCGCTTAAATATTATTTACTCGAAAGGAGCAAGTTCTTATGCAGATAATGGACTTTCTTTCAAAAAAAGCTATTCTTACTGATCTGAAGTCTTCGAAAAAAGAGGACGTGATTAAGGAGATGGTGGATGCGCTGATCAATTCCGGAGATATCGAGAAGCGCAATCGTACTAAGCTTATTGATGGCCTCATGGCTCGCGAATCTCTCGGGTCAACTGCAATCGGCCAGGGCATCGCTATCCCGCACGCCAAATCGGATTGCGTTGACAAGCTCATTGCAGGATTTGCCCTTTCCAAGAAGGGAGTTGATTTTGATTCTCTCGACGGAGAGTTGGCTTACATATTTTTCTTGCTGATCGCACCGCAGGACTCCGCTGGGCCGCACTTAAAAGCGCTTGCTCGCATTTCGCGGCTTTTAAAGGATAAGTATTTTCGTGACACGCTGCGTAGCGCTGCCGACGAAAAAGCCGTCATCAAGGCCATCAGCCTTGAGGATGAGAAAAAGTTCTAAAACCTTGGTTGGTTATAAAACCGACCGCAGTTTTTCTTTTATTAAATGAAATCAAGTCTGAGCATTATAGCTAAGTGGTTATATCCGGGGATCGGGGTCAAGCGTTGGGTGGGTTTAAGCGCTTTCGGCATCTTTCTTTTGGTTTTTGGGGCGCGTTATTTGCGTTCCGAAGAGTTTTGGGTTATTCAGATACTGGACACGGTCATTGTCATATCCGGAATCATCATCCTTATCTTAGGCATCAAGATGTTGATGCGTTCTTTTATCGCAGCCTATGTCCCCTCCTCAAAGGATTCCGAACTGGTAGATATTTTGTACCAGAGGAAGCAACTGGGGCGCGGCCCTAAAATAGTCACTATAGGCGGGGGTACGGGATTAGCGGTTCTTTTGTCGGGGCTTAAGGAGCATACTTCTAATATTACCGCGGTGGTTACTGTCGCCGATGACGGAGGGTCTTCCGGCCGCCTGCGCCAGGAATTTGACATACTGCCTCCCGGAGATATTCGTAATTGCTTGGTGGCTTTGGCTGATGCTCCGGCTTTAATGCGTGATCTTTTTCAGTTCAGATTCGATACCAATTCAGAACTTTCCGGGCACAGCTTTGGGAATCTTTTTATTACGGTAATGACTAGGCTTACTGGAGATTTTGAAAAGGCGATTAAGGAAACGAGTAAGGTTTTGGCTTTGCGCGGGCAGGTTATTCCATCGACTCTTAATAATGTGGTGCTGGTAGCCGAGCATAAAGATGGCACTACTACGGTGGGGGAGGACAAGATTCCGCGTTCGCGTCGGCCGATCAAGCGGGTAAGCCTCGATCCGGCTGAGCCGCAGGCGACACCCGACGCCATTAAGGCGATTGAAGAAGCTCAAATCATCGTTCTTGGTCCAGGATCACTTTATACTAGTATCATCCCGAATCTTTTGATAAAAGAGATTGCTCAGGCAGTAGCGAATTCAGGAGCGATTAAAGTGTATGTTTGCAATGTGATGACGCAGCCCGGCGAGACTGACGGCTTGAGCGTCAGCGATCAAATCAAAGAGCTGGTGGGGCACAGCCAGTCGCGAATACTGGATTACTGTATTATTAACACCGGAGAGATCCCGGTGGAGGTACTAAATCGTTACGCCAAGGAAAGCTCATATTTAGTTATTAACGATCGCAAGAAGATCGAGAGTATGGGCTACCGGACGATCGAAGATGATTTCGCGGTTATCGAAGAAGACGTAATTAGGCATGACGCTGAGCGTCTTGCGAATATTATCTTAGGTTTAGGGGAAGAGATTTAAGATGCCGGTTATCAAGAAAAAACTAATAGTAAAGAATAAGCAGGGTCTGCATGCTCGCCCAGCGGCGCTATTCGTGCAGGTGGCCAATAAATTCGATTCCCGTATCACTATCAAGCGCGATGAAGAAGAGGTCAACGGAAAATCAATCATGGGTATACTTATGCTGGGCGCGGAGAAGGGCAGCGAGATTGTGATCGAGGCGGATGGCGAGGACGCAGAGACGGCCATGATCGAATTAGAGAAACTTATCGTTAACGAAGAAGATAAATGATCAAACTTAAAGGTATAGCAGCGGCGTCAGGTATCAGTATCGCCCCGGCTTATAAGGTTGGCAAGGATGATTTTCTTGTCCCCAAAGAAGTCATCCGGCAGGAAGATATCCCGCAACAGATACGGCAGTTTGAGGAAGCCCTGATCAAGACCCGCCGCGAGATTATTGAGCTGCAGAAACGTATCGGCCATGAGATGGGGCAGGAAGAGGCCCAGATATTTGATGCGCATCTATTGGTCCTTGAGGACCGTATGCTCATTGAAGAGGTTATATCACGCCTCAAGAAAGAGCAGCTCAACGTTGCGTTTATTTTCCAGGAAGTTTTAAAGAAATACGTTGAAGTTTTTTCCAAGATTGAAGATGAGTATTTAAAAGAGCGCATCTCTGATATTAATGATGTTGGTAAAAGGATACTGCGCAATCTGCTCGGTAAGACCCGTAGCGGCCTTTCTGATCTTAAGGAGCGGGTAATCGTCATCGCGCATGACCTTTCGCCATCTGACACCGCCGCGATGCATAAGCAAAGGGTGTGTGGTTTTGTCACTGATATCGGCGGCAAGACGTCGCACACAGCGATTATGGCCAAGTCTCTTGAGATCCCGGCAGTAGTAGGCCTTGAAGAGGCGACATATAAGATCAGGGCCGGGGATATGCTGATTGTCGATGGCAGTTCCGGCTTGGTCATCGTCAATCCTGATGAGGAGACACTCAATGCTTATCGCCAGGAAGAGCTGAAACTTAAGGGGGTGACCGAGCGCTTCCTGTTGGCTAAGGATATGCCCGCGGTCACTCTTGATGGCAAGACCATAGAGATAAGCGGGAATATTGAGTTTCCCGATGAGGTGCCTGCGGTAAAACTACATGGAGGAGAAGGCATAGGTTTATATAGGACGGAGTTCTTTTATATGAACCGCAAGGGTCTGCCGACCGAGGAAGAGCATTATCAGGCGTACAGATATGTCGCCGAAGCGATGAAGCCCCAGCCGGTGATCATCCGCACCCTGGATTTGGGCGGAGATAAATTTCTTTCCCAGTTTGAGATCCCCCATGAGATGAAGTCGTTTCTGGGCTGGCGGGCCATAAGGTTCTGTCTTGCCCGTCCCGATATCTTTAAATTGCAGTTAAGAGCGATATTGCGGGCTTCGGTGCACGGAAAGCTTAAGATGATGTATCCGATGATCTCCGGCGTGGAGGAGCTGAGACAGGCTAACGCCATACTTGAAGAGGCAAAAAAAGAGCTTGAATCTGAGGGCAAGCCCTTTGATAAAGATATTGAGGTAGGCGCAATGATCGAGGTGCCTTCGGCAGCCATGACCGCGGATATCCTGGCGAAGGAAGCGGATTTTTTCAGCATCGGGACCAATGACCTGATCCAGTATTCGCTGGCAGCCGACCGCACTAATGAGAAGGTGGCTTATTTATACGAGCCGTCGCATCCGGCGGTCTTAAGGCTCATCCAGAATACTATTCAGGCAGCGCACGCGGCAAATATCCGCGTTGGTATGTGCGGTGAGATGGCGGGCGAGCCTGCCCTGGCGGTGCTGCTCCTGGGGCTCGGGTTGGATGAGTTCAGTATGCCGCCGCAGATGATCCCGGAAATAAAATATATTATCCGTTCGGTAAAAATTAAAGACGCGCAGGAAATGGCGCTTAATGCGCTGAAGCTTTCTACCGCCAAAGAGGTGGAGGAATACACCCAGGCGCGGCTGCAGGATATACTGAAGTAAAGACGATGAAAGCGCTGATATTAGCGGCAGGGTACGCCACAAGGCTTTATCCGTTGACCAGGGAATATCCCAAGTCGCTTCTTCCGGTTAATGGCAGCCCGATAATCGATTATATAATTGACAAGCTTGCGCGGGTAGATGAGATCGAAGAGTTTATCGTTATCACCAACAACAAGTTTTTTAGACAATTTAAGGCTTGGCAAGGCAAACACCGCCTAAAGAAGAAGATCAGCATCGTAAATGATCTTACCCGTGATAATGCTACGCGGCTTGGCGCCATCGGGGATATGAATTTTGTGCTAGACAAGAAGCGCATTAAGGAAGACCTGCTGGTTATCGGAGGGGACAACCTTTTTAGCGGCTGCGTAAACAGATTCTTAGGTTTTGCCAGGAAGTTTTCCGATTGCCCTGTTATCGGGGTTTACGATATAAAGAAAAGATCGGAAGCCAGTAAGTACGGCGTCATCAAGTTGGATAAGTCAAAGAGGGTGATTGATTTTCAGGAAAAGCCCGAAGATCCAAAATCAACACTTGTTGCGATGTGTCTCTATTATTTTCCAAAAAGAAGGCTGGGGCTTATCCAGGAGTATCTGCATATTAGGGCAAAGAAAGATGACGCGATGGGTTTTTATATAGATTGGTTGTGTAATCGTGTGCCGGTGTATGGTTACGCGTTCAGCGGTAAATGGTTTGATATAGGGGATCATAAGTTTTATAACGCGGCGAAAAAAAGCTTTAAGTAATCCCTTGCCTAATCGCGCCAAAAATCTTTTCAATATTTTTGGCGCAGGCTTCGGGATTATTTGCCGAACCGCAATAGCGGGCAAATAAGGAGGGTTTCAAAATGGCCGTAAAGAAGCATTTCTTCACATCAGAATCGGTAGGAGAAGGTCATCCGGATAAGGTCTGCGACCAGATATCGGATGCGGTACTGGACAAGATCTTAAAAGACGATCCAGATCGCGAGCATGCCAGGGTTGCCTGCGAGACTTATGTTACTATGGGGCTTTTGGTCGTGGGTGGTGAAATCACTACTAACGCCTATGTTGATATACAGAAACTTTGCCGCGAAGTCATCGCGGGTATAGGATACACGCATCCTAAATACGGTTTTGATTCCCAGACCTGCGCTATCATCAATACTATTAACCGCCAGTCTCAGGATATTGCTCAGGGTGTCAATGTCGGCGGAGCAGGAGACCAGGGCATTATGTTTGGTTACGCTTGCAATGAGACTAAGGAGTATATGCCGCTTCCTATCACTTTAGCCCATAAGTTGGTCAAGCGCATGGCTGATGTGCGTAGAGACGGCACGCTGGATTATTTAGGTCCTGATTGCAAATCGCAGGTTACTGTTCAGTACGAGAACGGCGAGCCTAAGCGCGTGGATACCGTTGTGCTTGCTTGTCAGCATACTGAAGATATTTTAGATAAGACCGGAAAGCATATCACTGATAAGGCAAGGCAGGAGATGATCAATGAGGTGGTAAAGCCGGTGTTAAAGGGCATGATCGACAAAGATACCAAGTATTATGTCAACCAGACTGGTAAGTTTGTAGTTGGTGGCCCGCAGTCCGATACTGGCATGACCGGAAGAAAGATCATCGTCGATACTTACGGCGGCACGGTTCCCCACGGTGGTGGAGCTTTCTCTGGTAAGGACCCCACTAAGGTGGATCGTTCCGCGGCTTATATGTGCCGCTATGTCGCCAAGAACATGGTGGCTGCGGGACTCGCGGATAAGCTGGTCATCCAGCTTTCCTATGTTATCGGCCATGCGGATCCTCTGTCGATCTGGGTAGATACTTACGGAACCGGCAATTTGTCTGACGAGAAACTGGTCAGGCTCATTCGCGATAATTTTAAGCTCACCCCTAGAGGGATCATCGAGTCGCTTGATTTATTGCGCCCGTTTTATCGTAAGACCGCTTGCTACGGACACTTCGGTAGGAACGAAGCGGATTTTAAGTGGGAGTCTACGGATAAGATAGCGGAATTGAAAAAACAGGCGTCACGTTTATAACATACAATACACCTGGCCTTATAGCACCTTGGCATATAGGATTGTCAAGGTGCGTCCCTTCTGGGACGGATAAGCCAGCTGCACAAACAGTGCGCGTTCGCCCAACCTATTGGGCGAGGCGTGTTCCGTCCTAAAAAGGACGCACCCAGCATACCTTTTAGCTGGGGTGCAGCCTTCTGTTACACCCAACTTTAGCCCCTTCCTTAAAAGGTACAGGAAGAGCTACCCCTCTGGGGTTATAGGAAAAGTTGGTGTTGTGCTTACTGCACAAGGAGAGAAAATGAAATACGACATCAAAAATATCAAGTTAGCTAAGAAGGGTGCGTTACGCATCGAGTGGGCAAGCAATAATATGCCGGTGCTGCGCATGATTGAGGAAAGATTCAAGAAAGAATTGCCCCTGAAGGGCTTAAGGGTCGCCGCTTGTCTGCACGTGACTACCGAGACTGGTGTTTTGATGGAGGTGTTAAAGTCCGGCGGTGCCGAGATATATCTATGTGCCTCGAATCCGCTGTCAACTCAGGATGATGTAGCGGCATCATTAGCGGCAAATTTAAAGATCTCGGTATTCTCTATTAAAGGAGAGAATACTAAGACCTACTACAAACACATGCAGTCCGCATTGGCTGCCAAGCCGCATATCACTATGGATGACGGCGCGGATCTAGTGAGTACTATCCACCAGCGGCCGGAGTCTATGCACAGCAATATAATCGGTGGTACGGAAGAGACCACTACCGGAGTGATCAGGCTGCGTGCCTTGGCTGAACAGGGAAAGTTGCGCTATCCTATCATCGCGGTCAATGACGCGTTGACTAAGCATTTGTTCGATAACCGTTACGGGACCGGGCAGTCTACTTTAGACGGTATTATTCGTGCTACCAACGATCTGGTCGCAGGCTCTAATTTCGTGGTCTGTGGCTACGGCTGGTGCGGTAAGGGCGTGGCTATGCGCGCTAAAGGATTAGGAGCGCGGGTTATAGTTACGGAAATCGATCCTTTGCGCGGCCTTGAGGCTACCCTTGACGGTTTTGATGTGATGCCCATTAAGGATGCGGCTAAGGTCGGTGATATCTTTGTCACAGTCACCGGAGATATCAATGTCATCCGGGCAGAGCATTTCAAGACCATGAAAGACGGTGCCATAGTGTCAAATTCCGGGCACTTTAACGTGGAGCTGGACCTTCCGGGATTAGCTAAGTTAAGCAAGAAGAGAAGGTATATCCGCGAATTCGTGGAGGAGTTTACTTTAAGAAACGGCCGCAAGGTAAACATTCTAGGTGAGGGGCGTTTGATCAACCTGGCTGCAGCAGAAGGCCATCCGGCACAGGTCATGGATATGTCATTTGCGAATCAGGCGCTTTCCGCAGAATATATGGCTAAGAATTACAGGAAATTAAAGAAAACTGTATTTAAGGTTCCGGATGATATCGATAAGAACATCGCAAAGCTGAAATTGAAATCTATGGGTATTTCTATTGATATATTGACTCCGGAGCAGAAGAAATATTTGGCTAGTTGGGAGATGGGCACCTGATGAAGAAAATTGCTGTACTGACCACCGGTGGAGATGCGCCGGGGATGAACGCGGCTATCCGCGGGGTAGTGCGCTCGGCTGTTTACAATAAGCTTGAGGTAATTGGCGTTTTTCGTGGTTGGTGGGGCCTGATCAATGAGGAACTTAAGCCCATGGATCATCGTTCTGTCTCAGGGATCATCAGCCAGGGTGGAACCATACTTAAGACTTCCCGATGCCGTGAGTTTTATACCGAGGAAGGCCAGAACCGCGCCTATGAGACAATTAAAAAGTACGGCATTGATGGTCTGGTGGTCATCGGCGGTAACGGCAGTTTTACCGCCGCGCAGAAGTTTACTGCCATTTATAAAGTTCCTTGTATCGGCATTGCTGCTTCTATCGATAACGACGTAAACGGTATCAGCATGACCATTGGCTGGGATACTGCTATTAATACAGCGCTTAATGCCATTGATAATATCCGCGATACCGCGACTTCCATGGAACGGATCTACGTAATCGAGGTGATGGGCAGGGAGTGCGGTTCGATTGCTCTGGCAGTGGCTCTTGCCGGAGGATGCGAAGATGTGATTATTCCGGAAAGACAGTATAACTGGGAAGATGTATGTCACAGTATCGTAAATGGAAATATCCGGGGCAAGATCAGTTGGATTGTGGTAGTAGCTGAGGGCGCGGGAACTGCGCCTGAGATCGCTAAGAAGATTACTGATATGACTACGCTGGAAACTCGGGCGTTGGTTTTGGGGCATATTCAAAGAGGCGGCAGGCCTACAGCGATATCTCGCGATATTGCTTTGAATCTGGGTAAGATGGCGGTGGATCTTCTGATAAAAGGAGAGAGCAACAAAGCTGTAGGCATTCAGGGGAATAAAGCTGTGGCAGTTGATTTTGAAACGGCGATTAAGAAAAAAGAGACTAACGTGGAAGAAATATACAATTTGATTAAGATAATGAGCTAATTTTCCTGAAGTAAGATTATCGAAAATTAAGGAGGATTGACTAATGGGAAGACGGCCGATTGATATTGATAAGTTAGTAATGGATCTGATTAATAGCGATGACTCAGGAGCAAAGAAAGAGATCGCCAAGAAAATCCAGGATATTGCCTATAAAAAAGGGATTTATCCTTCAAGTATTCATGAGTTATATATTGCGCGCGGCCGCGGTGAATTCAGTGGTTTTACCGTTCCAGCGTTTAATTTAAGAAGCATGACTTATGATTTGGCCAGGGGGATGTTCAGGGTTGCCAAAAGAAACAATTCCGGTGCTTTTATTTTTGAGATCGCTAAATCTGAGATGGGCTACACTGCCCAGCCTCCGGTTGAATACACCAGTGTTATTCTGGGAGCTGCTATTAAAGAAGGCTGGACCGGCCCGGTATTTATTCAGGGCGACCATTTTCAGGCCAATGCCAAAAAGTTCCAGGAAGATCCGGAAAAAGAGTTAAAAGTCCTGCAGGATCTGATAGTTGATGCTGTCGGCGGCGGTTTTTACAATATCGATATCGATTCATCCACGCTTGTGGATTTATCTAAGAAAGATATCAAGAAACAGCAGAAGCATAATTATGAAGTATGCGCAAAGCTTGCCCAGTTTATCCGCCGTATCGAGCCTAAGGGCATTACGGTTTCTGTGGGCGGTGAAATTGGCGAGGTTGGGCATCAGAATTCTACTCCTGAAGACCTGCGCGCGTTTATGGAAGGATTTAAGGAGAGGCTGCGTAAGGGGCTGACTGGGATCAGTAAGATTTCCATTCAGACCGGGACTTCCCATGGTGGGATAGTATTACCTGACGGAACTATAGCTCAGGTAAAGCTGGATTTTGATACCTTAAGGAATCTTTCGGAAATCGCTAAGAAGGAATTCGGCTTGGGAGGTGCGGTTCAACATGGAGCTTCAACTTTACCGTCTGAAGCTTTTCATAAGTTCCCTGAAAATGACTGTTGTGAAGTACACCTGGCGACAGAGTTTCAGAATATGATTTATGACTCTAAACATTTCCCAATGGATCTAAAGAAGAAGATGTATGATTGGCTTAAGGTAAATGCTGCCAATGAGGCAAAAGCCGGGGAAACCGAAGAGCAGTTCTTCTATAAGACCCGCAAAAAAGCCTTAGGCCAGTTTAAGAAGGATATTATGGGCTTGCCCCAGGCTACGCGCGACGCCATTGCCGCTGAGATCGAGGCCAGGTTTGAGTTCTTGTTTAAACAGTTAAACGCTTTGAATAACAAGCAGCTGGTGGATAAATACGTCATCTTAAAGCGTGTGATCATCCGTAAGCGCACCGAAACGAATGTGGTGCATGACGGCGAAGGCGCGGATTAAATGAGGACATGACTTATGGAGCCGCCGCAACGCGGCAGGCGATCATAAGGCCCTTCCTTTATCGGATGGGAAGGCCTACCCCTGTGGGGTAAGTCATATGTCCGAATTTATCCCGTCCCTGGCCAATCTGAAAGATTGTCCAGGACTAGTCCTGAGAAATTTTACAAATTTCTCAGGGCGAATGTGTGAAAATTTTTTAAAAATTTTCACACGGCATATGAGACGGGATTAATGAAATTATTAGTAGAGATCGGGGGTATTTATGCGATCAGACATAATCAAGAAGGGTTTGGAACGCGTTCCACATCGGGCTTTATTACATGCTACGGGGTTATCTCGTAAGGATCTGGATCGGCCGTTTATCGGCGTAGCCACATCTTTTACTGATCTTATCCCCGGTCATATCGGCATGCGTGATCTGGAGCGTTTTATTGAGCGTGGGATCTGCTATGGCCAGGGCGTGCCATTTCTTTTTGGCGTTCCAGGTATTTGCGACGGAATCGCTATGGGCCATTTGGGAATGTGTTATCCTTTGGCGCTTCGTGAGATCGTGGCTGACACCATTGAGAC
This sequence comes from Candidatus Omnitrophota bacterium, assembly GCA_026387455.1. GTDB lineage: Bacteria > Omnitrophota > Gorgyraeia > Gygaellales > Profunditerraquicolaceae > JAPLLR01. Next base: position 45,172 of record JAPLLR010000016.1, read on the forward strand.
TGTTTGTAACGCCCATCAGCTTGACGGAATCGTGTGTCTGACTAACTGTGATAAAATCACTCCCGGTATGCTTATGGGGGTGGCGCGATTGAATATTCCGGCGATCGTGGTCACTGCCGGCCCGATGTTATCCGGAAGGTATAACAAAAGAAAACTGGCTTTTGTGCACGATACATTTGAAGCAGTGGGGTTAGCTAGAAAAGGCGCGATTTCCCAAAAAGAGCTTACTTGTTTAGAAATGGAAGCTTGTCCGGGCGCTGGTTCTTGCCAGGGCCTCTACACTGCAAACACTATGGCTTGTCTTACCGAGACAATGGGTATGTCTTTGCCGGGCTGCGGTACAGCTTTGGCGGTTTCCGCCAAGAAGCGTCGCATTGCTCAGGAAAGCGGCGAGCGTATTGTGGAGCTGGTGAAGAAAAATATCAAGCCGCGTGACATTATCACCAGGCAGTCTTTGGAAAACGCCATTGTGGTGGATATGGCTTTGGGCGGCTCAAGCAATACAGTCTTGCATCTCATGTCTATTGCTCATGAAGCGGGCATTAATTTGGATCTTAAAACTTTTGATAAGATCAGCAAAACAACCCCGCATATCGCAAGCATTGAGCCTGCGGGTGATCATTATATGGAAGATGTGGAGTATGCCGGCGGGATTCCCGCGGTGTTAAAGCGCTTAAAATCAAAGTTAAATAATACTTTGAATGTCAGCGGCAAAAAGACATTTCAGATCGCCGAGGAAGCTCGGATTTATGATGAAGATGTGCTTCGCCCAGTTAATAAAGCGTATCATAAACAAGGCGGTATTGCCGTGCTTTACGGAAATCTTGCTCCGGATGGAGCGGTAGTGAAGCAGTCGGCGGTTAACGAAAAGATGATGCGTTTCTGCGGAAGGGCGCGCGTGTTTAACCGCGAAGAAGAGGCGATGAGCGCGATCATGAGTAAAAGGATAAAGTCAGGGGATGTGGTGGTTATTCGTTATGAAGGTCCTGCGGGCGGTCCGGGTATGCGTGAGATGCTTGCCCCAACTTCGGCGATCGTGGGTTTAGGATTAGCGGATTCCGTGGCTTTGATCACTGACGGCAGGTTCTCCGGAGGCACCAAAGGCCCGTGCATCGGACATGTTTCTCCTGAGGCCTCCAGCGGTGGTCCGATAGGATTGTTAAAAGACGGCGATATCATCTCTATTGATATTCCGAACAGAAAGATAGATGTGAGGTTGTCCAAATCAGAGATGGAAAAGAGGCGTAAGAACTGGAAGGTGGTCCCGCCGAAAATCAAGACCGGGTATCTTTCCAGATATTTAAGGTTAGTGAGCTCTGCGGATAAGGGAGCGATATTGAAGTAAATCTGCCCCGCCTCATAAACGCCGCAAAGTTTCTCGGCGCTTCGCGCCAGTAAACCTTGCTGGCATTCGGCGGGATTAAGCCCCTTCCTTATAGGAGAGGAAGGGCTACCCATTTTGGGTAATTCGCGTTTTGACTTACTCACACCGCCTGCCTGCGGCAGGCAGGTGTTCGTAAGTCAAGCGTTCATTAAATGACTGGCGCAGAAATATTATTAGAGAGTTTAAAGCGCGAAGGGGTAGAGGTGATGTTCGGCTACCCCGGAGGCCAGGTGCTGCCTATTTTTGATAAACTTTATGATTCGGATATTAAGTTTATTCTTACCCGTCATGAGCAGGGAGCAGCTCATGCTGCCGACGGTTACGCCCGCGCCACCGGCAAGCCCGGGGTGTGTCTGGCTACTTCCGGCCCGGGTGCTACGAATCTGGTGACCGGAATCGCCAACGCCTGCATGGATTCTATTCCTATGATAGCTATCACCGGCCAGGTGAAGACTTTTCTTATAGGTAACGACGCTTTTCAGGAAGCGGATGTGACCGGGATCACCCGCCCTATCACCAAGCATAATTATCTGGTTAAAGATGTGAAAGAGCTGGCTTCTACTATACGTGAGGCTTTTTATATCGCAACCAGCGGAAGGCCGGGGCCGGTGCTTATCGATATCCCTTCTGATGTGCAGCTTGCGGATACGGAATTTATCTGGCCTGAGGTTCCCGAGATACGTAGCTACAAACCGACTTACTTCGGTCATCCCGGACAAATCAAAAAAGCCGCTAAATTAATCTCTGACTCAAAAAGGCCTATCCTATATATAGGGGGAGGAGTGATTTCTTCAGGCGCGCATAAGGAATTGCGCATTTTGGCGGAAAGCCTTAAGGCTCCCTTGACCTGGACCCTGATGGGTATAGGTGCTTTTCCTGGTGATCATGAATTGTCTTTGGGGATGCTGGGTATGCATGGCACAGCTTACGCTAACCACGCTATTATGGAGTCAGACCTGATTATCGCTATAGGCGCCCGTTTTGACGATAGGGTGACCGGAAGAATAGATGCTTTTGCACCGCACGCCAAGGTGATCCATATTGATATTGATCCTTCTTCTATAAGCAAGAACGTAAGAGTGGATATACCGATTGGGGGAGACGCCAAGAATATAATTGGCGAGCTGCTTGAGCAGATCAAGAAAGCTCCAGATACTACAGAGTGGCTTAAGACTGTGGAGTTGTGGAAAAAGAAATATCCCATGAAATATAAGGATGAGGGCAAGCTTAAGCCGCAGTATGTGGTGGAAGAGATTTATAATCTGACCAAAGGAGATGCCATTATTACCACCGAGGTGGGGCAGAATCAGATGTGGGCTGCCCAGTGGTATAAGTATAATCATCCGCGTACTTTTATTTCTAGCGGTGGATTAGGCACTATGGGTTTTGGATTTCCGGCGGCAATGGGCGCTAAAGTTGCTTACCCGGAAAAACTTGTGTTTGATATCGCCGGAGACGGCTCAATACAGATGAATATTCAGGAATTGGCTACTTGTGTTGCGAATAAGATACATGTGAAGGTAGCGATCCTTAATAACGGATATTTAGGCATGGTGCGCCAGTGGCAGGAGCTTTTTTATAAGCGCCGTTATTCGCATGTGGCTATCACGGCTCCGGATTTTGTTAAGCTTGCGGAAAGTTTTGGTGCGGTAGGTATTCGCGTGACTAAGAAAGAAGAAGTGCGGGGTGCACTTGAGAAAGCAGCCAAAATTGACAATACCGTGTTCATTGATTTTGTGGTGGAGGGAGAGGAGAATGTGTATCCCATGGTTCCAGCGGGAAAGGCCATCAACGAAATCATCGGAGGTCTAGCTTAATGCGTCATACGATCTCAGTATTGGTAGAAAATAAATTCGGAGTGCTTGCCCGCGTGGCTGGTTTATTCAGCGCTCGTGGTTACAATATCGCGTCATTAGCGGTTTCTGAAACGCTGGATCCGTCTATTTCTTATATGACTATTGTAGTCGAGGCTCAGGATGAAAAGATCCTGGAGCAGATCAATAAGCAGCTGAATAAGCTAATTGACGTCATCACCGTGACGGATTTTACCAAAAAAGCGCACATTGACCGCGAGATGGTTATGGCCAAGGTGGAATATTCTCCTAAAGATAAAGCTAAGCTGGAGAGTATATTTGATAAGTATGTAGGTAAGATCATCAAGGCTAAGGCTGGGATCGCGATCATCGAGGCGGTGGGTGATCAGGCTCAGATCAAAGGGCTTTTAGAGCAGTTGGATAAGTTTGGGGTGAAAGAGCTAGTTCGGACAGGTAGATTGGCGATAGCTGAATAACTAAACAACGGAGGAAGAGATGGCTAAAATTTATTACGATAAAGATGCCGATTTGAATTTACTTAAAGATAAGACTATTGCTATTATTGGTTATGGAATTCAGGGTCGCGGGCAGTCATTGTGCCTACGTGATTCCGGCTGTCGGGTAGTAGTTTCTGAGATGGAAGGCACTACGAATTACGAGCAGGCAAAAATTGACGGATTTACTCCGGTAACTGCTGCTGAAGCTGCCAAAGCCGCGGATATTATCCAGATCCTGACTCAAGATCATGTGCAGGCCAAAGTTTATATTGAGTCCATTAAGCCAAGCCTAAAAAAAGGTAAGGCATTATGTTTTTCCCACGGATTTAATATTAGGTTCAAGCAGATCAAGCCGCCGAAAAACGTGGACGTGTTTATGGTGGCACCCAAGGGTCCCGGCGCATTAGTGCGCAAGATGTATGAAGAGGGTAAAGGCGTTCCCGGATTGATCGCAGTTTATCAGGATGCCACAGGTGAAGCAAGGCAGCTGGCACTTGCTTATGCCAAGGCGATCAAGGCTACTACTGCAGGAGTAATTGAGACTACTTTTGACGAAGAAACAGAGACCGATCTTTTCGGCGAGCAGGCAGTTCTTTGCGGTGGAGTATCTGAGCTAATAAAAGCTGGATTTGACACCCTGATCGAAGCAGGGTATCAGCCTGAGATTGCATATTTTGAAGTTCTGCATGAGTTAAAACTTATCACCGATTTGATCCAGGAAAGAGGGATCTCCGGGATGCGTCGCGGAGTCTCCAATACCGCTTGCTATGGTGATTTGTCTCGCGGTCCGCGCGTGATAACCGCAAAGACTCGTAAAGAAATGAAGAAGATGCTTAAAGAAATAAAGAGCGGAAAGTTTGCTAAAGAGTGGATCAAAGAGAACGAAGACGGCAGGCCGAATTTTAATAGATTGTTAAAAGAAGGAGATGATCATCTGATTGAGAAGGTGGGACGAGAGCTACGTGAGATGATGCCTTGGATGAAGAAGGGTTAAATTCTCCTAAAAGACAAAAATCATGCCAGAGAAAATAATTATATTCGACACAACATTACGCGACGGAGAGCAGGCTCCGGGAGCATCGCTCACCTCCCAGCAGAAGTTGGAGATTGCTTTTCAGTTGGAGAAGCTTGGCGTGGATGTCATTGAGGCAGGTTTTCCTATTGCCTCGCCTGATGACTCCAGGGCTGTTTCCATGGTGGCTAAGAATATTAAAAACAGCGTTATTTGCGGACTGGCCCGTTGTCTTAAGCAGGATATTGACGCAGCACACGCTGCTTTAAAAAACGCAAAACATCCGCGTATCCATTTGTTTCTGGCTACTTCTAAGATCCATCTGCAGTATAAATTCAAGAAAGCTGAAGATGAGATACTGGAAATCGCCAAATACGCCACTAAGATGGCGCGTAAACTTTGCGCGGATATTGAATTTTCTCCTGAGGATGCCACCCGCTCCGAGCGCGATTTTCTTTTTCGGGTGATTGAAGCGGTGATCAATGAGGGCGCACGCACTATCAATATCCCGGATACTACTGGTTACAGCTATCCGCAGGAAGCCTTCTCGCTGATTACGGATATCAGAAATAACGTTCCGAATATACATAAGGCAGTGATCGCTACCCATTGCCATGATGACCTGGGCATGGCGGTTGCAAATTCTCTTTCTGCGGTATTGGCCGGGGCTCGGCAGGTTCACTGCACCATCAATGGTATTGGCGAGCGCGCAGGCAATGCTGCGCTTGAAGAAATCGTGATGGCTATTAAGACCCGTAAAGACGCTTTCAACGGATTGTTTACCCAGATAAATACAAAAGAACTTTTTCGCACCTCGCGTTTGGTGAGTAATCTTACTGATTTTATTGTCCCCTGGAATAAAGCTATCGTCGGTAAAAACGCTTTTCGTCATGAATCAGGAATTCATCAAGATGCCGTGCTTAAGAAGCGCATCACCTATGAGATCATGGATCCTAAGGACGTAGGCATTGCCGAAAGCCAGCTGGTTCTGGGAAAACATTCCGGCAGGCACGCGTTTAAAGACAGGCTAAAGACTCTCGGGTTTCATTTAAGCGATGAGCAGTTGGAAAAAGCTTTTATACGTTTTAAAGAAGTCGCGGACAAGAAAAAAGATATCTTTGATGATGATTTGCGTACAATAGTGCAAGATGAGATCAGCGTAATCAAGCCTATTTGGCAGCTTAGCAGTTTTGAAGTAAATTCCGGCACTAAAGTCAAGCCTCAGGCCACAGTTTGCCTGCTTAAGAAAGGGAAAGATTGTTGTGGAACATCTTCGGGTGACGGCCCGGTAGATGCCTGTTTTAAAGCTATTGATAAAGTCACCGCCTATAAAGCAAGGCTTGAAGATTTCCGTCTGGAAGCAGTCACTTCCGGAAAAGACGCGCTGGGACAGGTTAGCCTTAAGCTTAGAATCAAAGATAAGATCATCGGCGGTCGCGGCTCAAGCACTGATATCATCGAAGCAGCTATCCGCGCTTATCTTGACGCCGTAAATAAATTAGAGAGCAAATGACCCATCAGAAGATTTTTGGCTTGATCGGCTATCCGGTCAAACATAGTCTTTCCCCCTTGATGCACAATGCCGCATTCTCCCGCTTTAAAATAAAAGCAAAATATAAACTTTTTCCCCTAGAAGAACGCCAGCTTAAGGATTTTCTTTCCGGCTTAAAGAAAAAAGGTATTTGCGGCTTGAATGTCACTATTCCCTATAAAGAGAAGGTGCTTGATTATATCAAGTCCACTTCTGAGGGGGTGCGGATAATTAGAGCGGCAAATACTCTAGTTATCGATAAAGCCGGTAAAATAAGAGCGCATAATACTGACTGTTTGGGCTTTGCCCGGCATGTCAAAGAATTAAAAGTTAAGCCTAAAAAAGTTGCGATTATTGGGGCAGGGGGAGCGGCTAAAGCTGTAATCTTTGCTCTTATTAAACTTAAAGCGCAGGAGATTTGTATTTACGATATTGATAAATTCCGCGTCCTGGCTTTGGTGAAAAGATTTAATCAGTTGTTTTCCGGCGGTCGGGTGAGGGCAGTGGCGTGCATAGATGAGCTTTCACTTTCGGACAAAGATCTATTGGTCAATACTACACCTATCGGCATGAGGGAAACTGATCCTTTGCTGATCGAGCCGCGCAATTTACATAAAGATCTTTTTGTCTATGATCTTATTTACAATCCGGCTGAGACTAAGCTGTTGAGTACGGCCAAAGTTGCCGGGTGCAGGTATTCAAATGGGTTAGGAATGCTTTTATATCAGGGGGTGGAGGCGTTGGAGATTTGGTTAAAACCAAAGAAAGCGCCGGTGGAAGTGATGCGTGCGGCGCTTCTAAAAGGAGTCAGTAAACTATGATTGGGAGCATTATTGCGTTTTTATTCGGTTCGATTATCGGAAGTTTTTTGAATGTCTGTATCCATCGTATGCCTACGGGTGAATCAGTAGTCTGGCCAAGTTCTCACTGTCCGCACTGTAAGAAGCGTATCCCGGCTTATGATAATATTCCCTTTATAAGCTTCTTAATGCTTGGCGGTAAATGCCGGTTCTGTAAAATTGGTATATCCTTACGTTATCCGTTGGTAGAATTACTTACCGCGGTTATGTTCGTGATACTTTTTCGGCGCTATGGCTTAAGCTACGATTTTTTCTGCTACGTGGTATTTACCTGCGGTCTGATCATCGCCACTTTTATCGATATTCCGCACCGTATCATTCCTGATGAGATCTCAGTCGGCGGCTTGATAATTGGTTTTATCCTTGTTTCGGTCAAAGGTTTTAATTTTAACCCTTTCAGTTTCAGCTTCAAGCCTATGCTGAATTCTTTACTCGGTATTCTTATAGGTGGAGGGATAATCTATCTTACAGGATATATATTTGACTTGGTTTACTTTAAGTTGTTAAAGCGGCCTCCTATACAGGGAGAGACGGAGTCCATGGGCGGAGGGGATGTTAAGCTTTTGGCTATGTGCGGAGCGTTCCTTGGCTGGCAGAAGGCAGTGCTTACCTTTTTTCTTGCTCCGTTCTTTGGGGCAGTAATCGGGATCATTAATTTGGTGACTAAAAAAGACCACACCATTCCATACGGCCCGTTTTTATCTTTGGCGGCTTTGATTTCTTTATTCTGGGGCAACGGGCTTATCGAATTCTTTATCGGACGATGAGCATTGATTCTCTTGATAAATGGAACAGGATTGGCCGTCAAAAGCGTTCTGGTGTACTGGTTCCACTATTTTGCATATATTCAAAGAACAGCATCGGTATTGGAGATTTCTCGGATCTGAAACTGTTGGTTGATTGGGCAAAAGAAACTGGAAATTCTATAATCCAGCTTCTTCCCATGAACGAGGTGGGTTCGGTTTTTTGCCCTTATGATGCCCTGAGCGCTTTTGCGCTTGAACCTTTATATTTATCCTTCAGCGATATTCCCGCCGCTCAGGGTGCGGTATTCTCTACCCTAATCGCTCAACTTAAGAAAAAATATCCTGCCGGAAAGCCCCACATAAATTACGCCATTAAAAAAGAGAAGATCGCGCTTTTAAGAGAAATATTCTCCGGTGAGTATGGCCGCGAGAGCGCAGATTTTCAGTGTTTCATGGATAGCCAAGGGTACTGGTTGGATGATTTCGCGCTTTTTAAGGCTTTAAAGAATTTTCATCATGATGCTGCCTGGTTTGACTGGCGCGATGAGTATAAATACCGCGACCGGCAATCTATTCAGCGTTTTCGCATTGAGCATGACCAGGAGATCGCTTTTCAGAAATGGCTGCAGTGGCAGACGTATCTGCAGTTTAGGGCTACTAAAGCTTATGCCGCCAAGAAGAATATTCTTTTAAAAGGAGACTTGCCGATTTTGGTCTCCCGTGATTCTGCGGATGTTTGGCAGCATGCGGAGTTTTTCAGGTTGGAGTTTGCCGCCGGTGCGCCACCGGATATGTACTGCGCCAAAGGCCAGCGCTGGGGCATGCCCACCAACAACTGGGAACAGATTCGCGCTGACGGGTTTAGGTATATTTGCGAGAAGCTTAAATACGCAGGAAATTTCTACGACATCCTGCGCATTGATCATGCGGTGGGGTTATTTCGTATCTGGAGCATCCCTTATGATGATGCACCAGAGAATCATGGTTTAAACGGTTTTTTTGATCCAGGAGATGAAGGCTGTTGGGGAGCTCAGGGAAGAGGTATCTTAGAGACTATGCTTTCTAATACCGGGATGCTGTTGTGCGCCGAAGATTTAGGGATTATTCCGCGGGTGTGTATTGATACTTTAAGAGATTTAGGTATCCCGGGAAATGACGTGCAGCGTTGGGTAAAAGACTGGGATAACCGCCACGATTTTCTTGAGCCTAAAGAATACCGCGAGCTTTCGGTGGCCATGCTTTCAACGCATGATACTACCAACTGGCCGGCTTGGTGGGAAAATGAGGCGGGTACGGTTGATGAAGCTCTTTTTATGCGTAAGTGCAAGGAGCGGAGCATTGACTATGAGTTTGTGCGCAGGCAATTGTTCGATCAAAAGCTTTCCGGCCACGGTAGGCTGCGCTGGAAATCCAACGTTGATTCCGTGGATAAGCTCTGCGGTGTTCTTGGAAAGCGCAAAGAAGAAGTGAATGATTTTGTGGATCTATATCTTAACACTTATCAGGAGAAAGTTAAGCTTTGGAAGCATCTCGGTTTCTCCGGCGCAATGCGAGAGAAATGGGATAGCAAGATCACCGAGGCTGCACTTACGGTGTCTTTGCAATCCAAGGCGATATTCTGCATTAATACGGTTTTTGACTGGCTGTATCTGACGGATTGCTTCTCAGGAGATCCTTACCAATACCGAATCAATACCCCCGGTACCATCAGCAAGTCTAATTGGTCTTTGACCATTCCCGTTCCCCTCGAGAGATTGATTAAGGATAAGGTAAACAAAAAAATCCTCACCCTGGTCCAGTCTTCGGGCAGAAAATAAATTTTAATCATGACAAAGCGCAAATTCAAGCCGGCTGCGGTGATATTCGATATGGACGGCGTGCTGGTAGATTCTATGCCGTATCACTTTATCGCCTGGTACGAGGCGCTGCAGCCTTTGGGTATCCGGGTGAGTGCCTTTGAGGTGTATGAGAGGGAAGGAGAGCGCTGGGAAAAGTCTTTGCGTGATTTTATCACGCAGGGCGGGCTTAAACCCACCCCGGAGCTGATGAGGAAAGTATTCCTGCGCCGTCGCAGGATTTTTCGCAAATATTTTAAACGCACAATATTCTCCGGGGTAGAAGAGTGTTTATGCGCATTGAAGAAAAAGGGTTTAATTCTCGGGATTGTTACCGGCACACCCATGCCGCAGCTGAAAAAAATACTCCCACGCAAGATACGATCCTATTTCGATACTATTGTTACCGGAGATTTGGTGAAAAAAGGCAAGCCGCATCCCGAATCATTTTTAAAGGCAGCAAAGAGTCTTAATTTAAAGCCATTCCAGTGCCTAGTCATTGAGAATGCGCCTCTTGGTATCAAATCCGCAAAGGCAGCGGGTATGTATTGCCTGGCCATCACCACAAGCCTCCCGAAAGCCTACCTTATGGAAGCGACTACGGTAGTAAGCAGTCTTAAAGACGTCGTCGCGGTTTTAGGGCGTTTTCGAAAATAAATAAAAATCCCTATTGCAAAATTCTGAAATCGTGCTAATATCGAGTTATTATTCTACAGCTTTTATTTTTTTGGGCAGATGATGATGAAACGCAAAAGCAAAATAAAAGTTCCGTATTACGAGCATCTGATGGCTGATTTGGAGACCGGCTGCATCGTCGATGATATTCAGCAAGTCGAGGATATTCTTTACGTGGCCGCAAAGAAAGCCAATAGTACTCCGTTAAAAGTCGCGGTGCATAAATTCTCCCCTCATGGCATAACCGGCGTGATCCTCCTCGCCGAATCCCACATCGCAATACACTCCTGGCCTGAGTTCAATTACCTTGCCGTAGATATTTTCACCTGCGGTAGGAATGGCCGGCCGCGCAAAGCTTTGGAGTATATTCAGAAGTGCTTCCAAGCCAAGGAAATAAAAGTCCAGGAAATAAAAGAAGGATAACCCCCATGCAAAGAGGCGTGACCTTTAAGACTGATGAGTGGTTTATCGAGAATTCTTTTCCCGGGGTGCGGCGTTGCAAGACCGACGCCTTCCGCATCCAGAAAAAGATCCTAAGCGGTAAGACCAAGTATCAGGAATACTTAATTTTTGAGAGTCCGGGATTCGGCAAGATCCTTGCTCTTGACAGGATCATCCAGCTGTCTCAGTCCGATGAGTTTATCTACCATGAGATGATCGCCCATGTGCCGCTATTGACTCACTCCGATCCAAAGCGATTTCTCGTTGTTGGCGGAGGAGACGGTGGAGTATTGCGCGAGAGCGTCAAGCACCCCTTAAAAGAGCTTTATATGGTGGATATCGATAAGGAAGTCGTGGCTATGGCTAGAAAATATTTGCCTTTTATATCAAACGGCGCATTTAATGATTCGAGAGTTAATCTTTTGTTTGCAAATGGCAAGACTTTCATAAAGGAGCATAAGAATTATTTTGATTGTATTGTGATAGATTCCACTGACCCCGTCGGTCCGGGTAAAGCGTTGTTTGAGGCTTCATTCTATCGCGATGTAGCCAAGAGCCTGACCAAAGATGGTGTGGCGATATTCCAACTAGGGCCATTCTTAGATTTTAACCTGATAATTAAAGGAACAGCCAAGAAGTTAAAGCGGTTCTTCCGCTATGTGAATCTTGAGCGCTTAGCTATGCCGTCTTACAGCTGCGGCTGCGAGTATTGTTTTATTCTTGCCTCTAAGACCGTTGATCCTACGAAGCTAAGCGTGTCCGTCATCAGGGGCAGGGCAAGAAAAAGGCTTGGGTCTAAGCTTGATGCCCTCAAGTATTATACTCCCGAAGTGCACCATGCCAGCCTGGTCATGCCAAAGCTCTGGCAGCTTTAAATAATGAAGCGCAGTTTTAATATTTTAGTCCTTGGAAACGGCCGGATTGCCCGCGCCGTTTCTTTTTATCTGGGTAAGTCTCGCCTCGTAAAAAGCGTTACTCTTGACTCATCCGGAAAAAATGCCGCTAAATTCGACCTTTTGTTGGGGGCTTTTCCCGGAGACCTCGGCACAATCCCCCTGAGGCTCGCTTTAAAGCACAGGATTGACCTTATCGATATTTCCGACGTAGAGCCACAGGTGTATCTTAAGAATAAGCGCCTGATCGAAAGCCGCGGGATCACCGTGATTCCCTGCTGCGGTTTTGGCCCCGGGCTGATAAACTTTATTTTAGGAAGAGAGCTCGCTGATCGGAAGAATATTGATACTGTCCAGATCAAGGCTGGCTCTTTATCGCCCAAGCCCAATTATTTTCCATTTCTTTGGTGTTTTGAGGATTTGGTGCTTGAACACAGAATTCCCTCCTGGCAGGTTATTAACGGTAAGACTTGTAAGTTTGGGCCGTTTGCTCGTTGTCAGAGAGAGAGTTTTTTTGGTATTGAGTCGGAAAGCTATTTTGCCCAGAGCGGTTTTGAGAATATGATGCAGGGTGTCCGGGTGAAGAATTTCTCTTTCCGGGTAGTGCGGCCGAGAGGCTTTAGAGAGTTTTTTTATTATCTTGAGAGCGAAGGGTTTCTAACAAGCGCGAATATGCTGATCACCAAGAATATTGTCGAGAAAGATGTACGGGATAACATCACTCTGGCTACCATTAGCCTGACAAAAAAGCGTAAGAAAATCATTTGGCTGATGAAGTCGCAGTCAAGGCGCAAAGAGCGCCTTAATTCCATGCAAAAGATTACCGCAGTCACTCCCGCTGCCATGGCGCAAGCGCTTATGTCAGGAAGCATCAAAGAGAAGGGCCTGCTTTTCATGGAAGAGCTGGGAAAAGACGCGCGTTTATTTGATTATTTGCTTAAGGCAAATAGAATTGAAGGTATTATTATTTCCAGAAAGGGTATTTAATCTATGATCATGCATTCATATATCAGCGATAAAGTCAAAGTCGTGACTTCTTCAGTTGACCGCCGAGGAGTGTTCGCTCTTAAGCTTATCAAAAAAGGAGAAGTTATTTCCGTCTACGGGGGCCATATCATCACCCAGAAGGAATACAATAATTTGGCAAAAAGCTGCTTTCGCCACATCCATGATTATGCGATCAAGGTCGCCGACGGATTTTATCTGGTTTCTTCCAAAGGCGGACGACTTGAGGATGATGATTTTTTTAATCATAGCTGCGATCCCAACGTCGGCATCAAAGGTCACTTGTTGATGGTGGCGATACGGGATATTTTGCCCAAAGAAGAGCTTACTTATGATTATGCTATGACTGATGCTGCCATGGATTACGCCTTCAAATGCAACTGTCAGGCTTCTAACTGTCGTAAGGTGGTCAGTGGCAGCGATTGGAAGAAGCCTGCTATTCAGCGTAAGTACAAAGGATTTTTCTCCTGGTTCGTGCAGGACAAGATCGACCGCTCCAAATCTTCCCGCAGAAAGTAATCCGTCCACTATTTTACTTATATTATTGTTTAGCGGGTCCTGCCTTGGCTTGTCCTGCGCGCGGCTTATTGCCGTGCTCGGATCAAGCCAAGTCACCCGTTAAACCTATCAGCCATTATAAATTAGCAAGCTAATTTCTTCAGCTGGCGGGAGGCTTGGATTGATTTCGAGCGGGGTATTGGACGCCTCGCTCAAAGCGACCCTCGTCACCCTTGACTGAAAGCTTCAGTTGGCGGAAGGCTTGGCTTGGTTTCGAGCAGGGCATGGAAGCCCCGAGCGGGCAAGGTTGCCCCTCATTTCACATATAGGGCAGAGCGAGGGGCTGGAAATGAGCGCAGGTGCGGCACGCTGGGCCGCACCAAGCGTCCCTGCGAGAAACAAGACAAGACTACCGCCATGAGTCCGCGAGAAACAGGACAAGGCAGACGCTAAGTTTGCATGGCTTAGGGTGATATTTTAGCTAAATAAAAGTTGATTTAGGCTTGATTTATGCTAAAATCAATCTTCCCATGATCAATATAAATAAGGTCAAAACATACTCGCTTAAGACGCGCCTGAGCAAGGTAAATTTTAAGGATTTTGCCAAGTCTCCGGCTAAGAAGAAGAGCTTTGTTTCTTTTTACGGCTCTTTGCCGAATATCTTAAAAGCCAAAGACTTACGTTGCGTTGTTGAGGCAATTGTCAGGGCCCATAAGTCCAAGAAAGCTGTGATTTATATGGCCGGCGCGCATGTGATCAAATGCGGCCTGAACCCGGTTTTAATAGAGCTCTTAAAGAAGAAAATTATCACCTGTATTTGCTTAAACGGCGCCGGTATAATTCATGATTTTGAGTTGGCTTTTCAGGGTAAGACTTCCGAGGATGTTGCGGAAAATCTTAAAGACGGCAAATTCGGCATGGGTAAAGAGACCGCGGATTTTCTAAATGAAGCGGTGAGCGTTGGTGTTGTTCAAGGGTTTGGCCTTGGCCAGGCAGTGGGCAAAAAAATCAGCGATTCTAGGCTTCCTCACAAGAATTTAAGTTTGCTTTACAACGCTTATAGGTATAACGTCCCGGTCTGCGTGTTTGTGGCTATTGGCACGGATATTATCCATCAGCATCCTTCTTTTGATGCTTCGATGACTGCCGAGGGGTCATTACGCGATTTTCATGTACTGGTTGAAAATATCTCAGGACTGAATAACGGCGGCGTAGTTCTGAATTTCGGTTCGGCGGTGATTATGCCGGAAGTTTTTTTAAAGGCGCTTAATCTGGCGCGTAATCTGGGTAAATCCGTTAAGAATTTTACTACCGCAAATTTTGATATGATCTATCAATATCGCCCGGCGCAGAATGTGTGTCTGAGGCCGGTGCTTTCCGGGGGCATTAGTTATTACATTATTGGCCATCACGAGATAAATTTACCGTTACTGGCGCAGGCTGTAATAGAAAAGATATGAAGAATCTGAAAAGCATAATCCAGAAATTCAATAAAGCCCGGGTTTTAGTAATCGGAGACCTAATTCTTGATGAATATATCTGGGGTTCGGTAGATCGCATCTCTCCTGAAGCTCCCGTACCGGTAGTCTGGGCAAATAAGCGTACTAATGCCCCGGGAGGGGCGGCAAACGTGGTACAAAAGGTATTTTAGTCGAGCCTAATAGGCTTACAACGGTAAAGACGCGTATTCTCGCCGGTCATCAGCAAGTAGTGCGGGTTGATTGGGAGCATAGGCACTCACTCAGCAATGAACTGAATAAAAGAATCACCCGGTTTGTGCGTAAGCACATTAAAGATTTTGACGCGGTGATAATCGAGGATTATGGCAAGGGGGTGATCAATAAAGAATTGCTGGAAGAGCTCACGCCCTTGGCGCGTAAATATAAAAAGATCATTAATGTCGACCCCAAGGAAGAGCATTTTCAGTATTATTCTAATGTCACTTCGATTACCCCTAATCGCAAAGAGCTGGAAAATGCGGTTAGGAATTTAAAGATCAAAGATATGACCAATACCTTTAAGGTCAACACTGACAAGCTGTTTACGAATAAAGATATCGATCTGGCGGCAGGCCAAGTCTTAAAATATTTAGGTTTGGATTCTATATTGGTCACGCTGGGAGAGCAGGGGATGAAGTTATTTGAGAAGGGCGGACGCGTAGAACATATTCCGACGGTAGCTCAGGAAGTGTTTGATGTTTCCGGTGCCGGGGATACGGTAATAAGTACTTTTACTTTGGGGCTATGTGCGGGAGCCAGCAGATCTGAAGCAGCACACATCGCTAATTATGCTGCCGGCATCGTTGTGGGCAAAGTCGGTACCGCTGCCACTGATAGAATTGAACTTTTAGAGAGGCTGGGTTAATATGGAAGTGATCGGAGTAATTCCGGCGAGGTATTCCTCGACGCGTTTTGAGGGCAAAGTTTTGGCGGATATCCTGGGTAAACCCATGCTCCAGCACGTATGGGAGCGGGCAAAGCAAGCGCTGGTCCTGGATGACCTGATTATTGCCTGCGATAACGAGCTGGTGGCTTCAGTTGCTAAGGGCTTCGGTGCAAAAGTCGTGCTTACCTCCAAGGACCATATCTGTGGTTCGGACCGTATCATTGAGGTAGTGAACCCGCTGGATGTGAAGATTATCATCAATATTCAGGGCGATGAGCCGCTGGTGCATCCCATGATGATCGACAGCGTTGCCCAGACGCTTCTAAACGACAAAAAGATAAATATGGCTACACTGATGAAGAAAATCGAGGACCCTAAGGACATTTTGGACCCTAATGTGGTCAAGGTGGTGGTGGACAAGTTTCACTTTGCAATGTATTTTTCCCGCTCACCTATACCGCATCTAGCCAAGAGTTCTGATTGTCAGGACCCGGTGTATTATAAGCATATCGGGCTTTACGGTTACACCAAGGATTTTCTGTTTACTTTTAAGAACCTCCCGGTGTCGAATCTTGAGAGGATAGAGAAGCTTGAGCAGTTGAGAGTTTTGGAAGAAGGATTCCGTATCAAGGTCATCGAGACTAAGCACGATACTATCGGAGTTGACACTCCGGATGATCTGGAGAAACTTAAGAATTATCTGGGAACGCACAGGATATGATGAAGACCGTTACAGTAGGAAACGTTAAGATTGGCGAAAGAAATCCTCTGGTGCTGATCGCCGGGCCGTGCGCTATCGAATCCGAAAGCCACAGCCTCCAGATCGGTAGGGCGATTAAAGAGATCGCGGCAAAGTTACACATTCCTTATATTTTTAAATCTAGCTTTGATAAGGCTAACCGGATGTCCATTGAATCTTACCGCGGCCCGGGGATAAAAAAGGGCTTAGAGGTTTTAAAGAAAGTAAAACAGAAATTAAAAGTCCCTATACTTACCGATATCCACTGTTCTAAAGAAATAAACGAGGTAGCCAAGGTAGCGGATATTATCCAGATACCGGCGTTTCTGTGCCGCCAGACAGATATTGTAGTGGCAGCAGCGCGCACGGGAAAAGTGGTGAATATCAAGAAAGGTCAGTTCTTGGCGCCGTGGGATATTTTGCCAATTATCAAAAAAATTGAATCTACGGGAAACCGGCGGATTCTTTTGACTGAGCGGGGCGCAAGCTTTGGCTACAATAATTTAGTAACTGATTTTCGGGCGCTTAAAATAATGCGTGATTTCGGGTATCCGGTGATTTATGATGCCACACATAGCATTCAGACTCCGGGAGGTAAGGGCGGCAGTTCTGGAGGAGAGCGTCAATTCGTCGAGGGGCTTTCCCGGGCAGCAGTGGCTTTTGGCTGCGACGGGTTGTTCCTTGAAGTGCATCAGGATCCGGATAAGGCTCCCTGTGACGGGCCTAATATGATTGATCTTATGCAGCTTGATGAGCTTTTGCAGCAGGTGAAGAAAATCGAGGCAGCGTTATGAAGACTGATGTTATAAAGCGGGCCAAAGAAGTTTTTGATATCGAGGCGGATGCTATCCGGGCCTTAAAGCCGCGTTTAGGGAAAGGGTTCCGCAGGGCAATAGATATTTGCTTAAAGACAAAAGGCCGAGTGGTGGTCAGCGGTATGGGTAAGACCGGAATCATTGCCCAAAAGCTTTCCGCGACCTTAGCTTCAACCGGAACTCCGAGCTTATTTTTGCATACCGCGGAAGCTATTCACGGAGATTTGGGCAAAGTTACGGCTGATGATGCGGTGATCGTGATCTCAAACAGCGGCTCTACCGAAGAGATGCGTCAGCTTCTGCCGTTATTAAAGAAGATCGGCTCAAAAGTGATCGCCATGACCGGGAATCTTAAATCGGTGCTGGCTAAATATAGCGATGTGGTTTTGGATGTTTCGGTTAAGAAAGAGGCCTGCCCGTTGGGTCTGGCGCCAACGGCGTCGACCACCGCCACTTTAGCCATGGCTGATGCGTTGGCGGTGTGCTTGCTGGAATGCAAGGGTTTTAAAGAAAAAGATTTTGCTTTTTTTCATCCCGGAGGCACTTTAGGCAGGCGCTTGCTCTTAAAGGTGGAAGATATTATGCGCCGCGGCACAGCTAATCCAATAGTTAGCGAAAATAAGTTAGTTTCAGACGTTCTTTTAAAGATCACTCAGGCCCGTGCCGGATCAGCTACGGTGGTGGATGGACATGGTAAATTAACGGGTATATTCACTGACGGAGACTTGCGCCGGCATCTGGAAACCTTTGTTGATTTGCCAAGGAGAAAAGTTAAAGAAGTGATGACTAAGAATCCTACGGTAGTGGATAAAGAGATGCTGGCTGTGGAGGCTCTTAGGATTTTACGCGAAAAGAAAATTGACGAGCTACCTGTAGTGGATAAATCCAGGCGGCCGGTGGGGCTTCTGGATGTGCAGGATCTTTTGAAGGCGGGATTGGTATAAGTGTTTGAGAACGAGATAAAATCAAATCTTAGGGATAAAGCCAGAAAAGTAAAGCTGCTTTTGCTGGATGTGGATGGCGTCCTGACTGACGGTCGGATCATTTATGATTCCCGCGGCCGCGACTCGAAGTTTTTTGACGTGCATGACGGGCTGGGCGTGTATCTCTTAAAGAAAGCCGGGATACCCACTATTCTGATTACTGCTAAGGGCTCGCGCGCCATAAAGCCTCGCGCCCGGGATATGCGGGTGGCGGAAGTTTTTTCCGATGTATCTCCTAAATCAGCAGTTTTGGATAAGATTTTAAAGAAATATAACGTTATCATCGATGATATCTGTTTTGTGGGTGATGATCTGGTGGATCTATGCATGATGAAAAGGGTTGGGTTTCCTATCGCGGTTTTTAACGCTGCTCCTGAGATTAAGCAGTCAGCTGCCTATATTACCATAAAAACCGGTGGGCGTGGCGCAGTGCGCGAAGTGGCGGAACTTATTTTAAAGTCGCAGGGCAAGTGGGAAGAGGTTTTGAAGGGTTATGATATTTAAGCGTTTTATCCTGATTGTAAGTTTTATTTTAAGTGTTTCTTTTGTTTACGCTGCTGATGAGCCTTCCGTAGTTTCCAGCGTGGATGAGGATGAACCGCCGGCTGCAGCTGCAACTGGTTCCTCTGATGCTCCCTCTGACCAAACTATCAGTGATTTCTCCCTTGCTGGATACGGCGAAAAGGGCAAGAAGACCTGGGACCTTGCCGGCAAGACCGCGGATATCTTTGTCGATACTGTAAAACTATCTGACGTGGTGGGGAATCTCTACGGAAAAGAAGAGGATATCCGGCTTACCGCAGACGAGGGTGATTTTAACAAAGTAAGCGGTAAGGTGCATCTGGAAGATAATGTGGTGATCACCACATCCAGTGGCACGCGTATGTTTACTAAGTCTCTTGATTGGGACCGCAAGAACCAGCAAGTGACTACTGATGACGTGGTATGTATTAAGCGCGATACCATGGTGGCAACTGCTAAGGGCGCCTGGGGAAATCCAACGCTCAAGTCCGTGTCTTTGAAAAAGAATGTGCGCCTGGATATTATGCTGGTCGCAAAAGGGGCACCCGCCAGCGATAAAGAAAAGATCGTTATTACCTGCGATGGACCGCTGGAAATAGATTACGCGCAAAATGTGGCTAAATTCAGAGATAATGTCAGGGTTGACCGCGAAGATTCGCAGATATACAGTGATACTTTAGATTTGTATTTTTTGACCGGCGACACTGCTAAGGCCGATTCTCCCGCGGCAAAAGAGGTAACGGGTGCTGCGGGGATGATGGGTATGGGCAGTAAGATCGATAAGATCGTCTGCCGCGGTCATGTTAAAGTCATCCGCGGCGAGAATGTTTCAAATAGCGAAGAAGCGGTATATTCTGCGGTGGATAATAAGTTAGTGTTAACCGGCCAGCCAAAGCTGCTCATCTACTCGACAAAGGATTTTTCTAATGCACCTGCTGGAAACAAAGGGCCTTTCTAAATCGTACGACTCTAAAGAAGTCGTCAAGGGCGTAGACATTTTGGTCAAGCGCGGCGAGATCGTCGGACTTTTGGGGCCAAACGGCGCCGGTAAGACTACCACGTTCTACATGATCGTCGGGATCGTTCCGCCGAATAGCGGAAGGATCATCTTTGATAACCACGATATTACTAACCTGCCTATACATGAGCGTAGCCGCTACGGCATCGGGTATTTGGCTCAAGAGGCTTCTATTTTCAGGAAGCTTACCGTGCAGGAAAACATTATGGCTATCTTAGAGACTTTGCCTATTAATAGGGTGGAGCGCAAGCGCCGGCTGGAAAGTCTGCTTGAGGAGTTGCACATTGCGCATTTGGCAAAACACAAGGCTTTTACTTTGTCCGGGGGCGAGCGTCGCAGGCTTGAAATCACTCGCGCGCTGGTGACAAATCCATCGTTTATACTTCTGGATGAGCCTTTTTCCGGGATAGACCCGATCGTAGTCAATGAGGCCCAGCAGATCATCAGAGAATTAAAAGAAAAGGGGTTAGGTATACTCTTGACCGATCACAATGTGCGTGAAACGCTTTCCATCACCGATAGAGCTTATCTGATCGCGCACGGAAAGATTTTGATTTCAGGCTCAGCAGATGAACTGATCAATGACCCGCAGGCTCGCCAGTTATATTTAGGTGAGAACTTTAGAATGTAAATGAGGCCACAACTTACGCGACTTGCCCCGCAAAGCGGGGCAGGGAGCGTAAGTTGTTTGGCCGAATTTATCCCGAAGCCTGCCTATAAACTTTCAAAGAAAGTTTTTAGGCGTTTAGGCGAGGGATAAATGAGCGAGAAGATGAAAGGAAGCAAGCAACAATGAAAACAGAAGTCAAGAAGTTGGATGATTCAAAAAGAGAGTTGAATATTGAGGTAAGCGGAGAGATGGTCTCTAAGAAATTCGAGGACGCTTTCGCCCAGATCAGTAAAGAGGCAAAGGTTCCCGGATTTCGCTCGGGACATGCCCCGCGGGACATGATCGAGAAGCAGTACGGCCCGCACGCCCATGAGCAGGTGCTTAAGGAGTTGGTTCCGGATATCTATAACAAGGCTATCGAACAGGAAAAGCTGGATGTCATAGAGATGCCCGAGATCACCGATGTAAAGCTTGATCGCACCACGTTGTCTTTTAAAGCCAAGGTCGAGGTCTCTCCGGAGATCAAGCTAGGAAGTTACAAAGGCATCGCCATAAATTATAAAAGAGTGAGCGTCAGCTCCGATGACGTCAAGCGCAGCATTGATTCCATAAAAGAATCCCGCAAGGCCGAGACTCTTGACGACAGTTTTGCCAAAAGTCTTGGGTATCCCAGCCTAAAAGAGTTTGAGGGCGCTATCGAGAGACAGATTTTCATCAATAAGGAAAATCAGGAGCACCAGAGGATCGAGTTCGATCTTATTGAGACGCTTTTGAAGAATCTGGATTTTAAGGCTCCCCAGGTATTGATCGGTCGGCAGCTGCAGGATTTGACCCGACAGGCTAAGGTGGATCTAGCGATGAAAGGCATGCCGCGCGAAAAAATTGAGAGCCAGAACGATACCTTAACCAAAGAGCTTACGCCGCAGGCAGAAAAGCAGGTGAGGGTATATTTGGTGTTGGCTGAGGTCGCTAAGAAAGAGAATATTTCCTTAGACGATCATATGCCGCGTAAGGTAATCGAGTTTTTGATGCGCGAAGCGGTGTGGAAAGAAAACGCTTAAAAAGAATTTTATCAAAGCACCTGGCCTTATAGGATAGGCCAGTGTTCCGCATTCTGCGGAAGGAGGGTATAGTGACTATCAAAAATCAGTTGTTAGTGCCAATGGTCATCGAGCAGACCAGCCGTGGTTATGAGCGGGCTTATGATATCTATTCCCGGCTGTTGAAGGACCGCATCGTTTTCATTGGCACCGCCATAGATGATTATGTGGCTAATCTGATCATCGCCCAGATGCTGTTTTTGCAGATGGAAGACGCGGCTAAGGATATCAACGTTTATATTAATTCTCCGGGCGGCTCAGTTACTGCGGGCCTTGCGATTTATGACACCATGCAGTTTGTCAAATGCGACGTGGCTACCTATTGCGTGGGGCAGGCTTCTAGCATGGGCGCGTTGTTGTTGTGCGCCGGAACCAAAGGTAAGCGCCAGAGTTTGCCCAACTCTCGGATCATGATCCACCAGCCGTGGGGCGGGGTGCAGGGCGCGGCAGAAGATATCTCCCGTCATGCCAAAGAGATCCTTAAGATGCGCGATAGACTCAATGAGATCCTTGCTAAGCATAGCAGTCAGCCTCTTGAGAAGGTGCAAAAAGATACAGATAGGGATTATTTTATGTCTGCTGTTGAGGCAAAGGAATACGGATTGGTCGATATAGTGATCGCTGGAAAATAACTTTAATTCAACTTTTGGGAGGTGCACTTATGAGAAAGAATTATTTACTGACACCAGGGCCCACGCCTTTACCGCCGCAGGTATGCGAAGCTATGAGCCGGCCTATTATTCATCATCGCACGCCGCAGTTTCAGGCGATATTAAAGGAAGCAAACGAAGGGTTAAAGTATGCTTTTCAGACCCAGAATGACGTTTTCATTTTAGCTTCATCAGGAACCGGGGCAATGGAAGCGGCAGTGGCCAATCTTTTGTCAGCGGGTGACACGGCTTTAGTGGTCCAGGCGGGAAAATTTGGCGAGCGCTGGACAGAGCTATGCAAGGCTTATGGTGTAACTGCTGAGGTGATCAGCGTGGAATGGGGCAAGGCAGTTGATCCGGCCCAGATCCAGAAGAGCCTTAAGGCCAATCCTAAGATCAAAGCGGTATTTACTACACTTTGCGAAACCTCGACTGGTGTCGCTACCGATATCGAGGCGATCGGTAAGATTGTCAAAGATGGTGAAGCAGCCTTAGTGGTGGATGCTATTAGCGGGCTCGGAGCAATTGATCTAAAGTCAGATGCCTGGGGCGTGGATATGGTGGTGTCAGGTTCGCAAAAAGGGCTGATGCTTCCTCCGGGCTTAGGGTTTATTTCGCTAAGTTCAAAAGCCATGAAGCTGATTGAGGCTTCTAAGTCCCCCAAGTATTATTTCGATTTGCGTAAAGCCAAAAAAGCCATTGATAAGACCGATACGCCGTTTACTCCGGCGATCACTCTGATTATTGCTTTGGTCGAAGTCTTAAGAATGATGAAACAGGACGGTTTAGAAAATATTTTCAGCCGTCACAGAAAGATGGCTGATGCCACCCGCGCTGCGGTAAAGGCATTAGGTTTGGTTTTGTTTGCTCCTGACGCCGCATCTGACGCGGTCACCGCGGCAGTGGTCCCGCAAGGGCTGGACGGTGAAAAGCTGGTCAAGACCATGCGCGATACCTACGGCGTGACCATTGCCGGCGGACAGGATGAGATGAAGGGTAAACTCATCCGCATTGCCCATATGGGTTTTATCGAAGAACTGGATATTATTGCCGGAATTTCTTGTTTGGAAAAAGTCCTTACTCAGATGGGATATAAGTTTCAGCTGGGTGCAGGTGTAAAGGCTGCCGAGGAAGTATTTTTAAAATAATTTAATCTGATGTTTTGGTGCTAGGAGGAAAGTATGATTAAAATATTAGTCAGCGATGCTTTATCTGAAGAAGGGTTGAAAGTCCTGCGTGAAATCAAAGAGTTCCAGGTGGACGTTAAGACCGATCTTAAGCCCGATGAATTAAAAGCTGTGATCAAGGATTACGATGCCCTTGTGGTAAGGAGTGCTACAAAAGTCACGAAAGAGGTGATCAATGCCGCGGATAAGTTGCGTGCCATAGGCCGCGCGGGAGTAGGCTTGGACAATGTGGATTTGGATGCCGCTACTGCCAAAGGCGTGATCGTGATGAATACTCCGGCGGGAAATACCATTTCTACGGCAGAACACACCTTTAGTATGATTTTAGCGCTTTCCCGGAATATCCCGCAGGCAAACGCCTCCATGAAAAAAGGGGAATGGAAACGTTCTAAGTTCATGGGTGTTGAGCTTTATAATAAGGTATTAGGTATTGCCGGTTTCGGCCGCATCGGTTCAGAGGTAGCCAAACGCGCCTTGTCATTCGGGATGAAGGTGTTGGCGTATGATCCGTTCTTATCTAAGGAAGTCGCGGAAACCCTGGGCGTAGAAGTCGTAGAATTAAAAGATATCTTTGAGAAAGCGGATTACATTACCGTGCACACTCCACTTACAGACGAAACAAGGCATATGATCTCTACCAAGGAATTTGCGATGATGAAGAAAGGCGTGCGCCTGGTCAATTGCGCGCGCGGAGGGATTATTGATGAGGCAGCCTTGATCGTTGCGGTAAAAGAGGGCAAGGTCGCAGGGGCGGCAATCGATGTCTTTGAGCAGGAGCCGTTGCCCGCGGATAGCGCATTCGCGACAACGGAAAACATTATTACCACTCCGCATCTGGGGGCTTCTACCGAGGAAGCTCAGGTGAATGTGGCGATTGAGGTGGCGGAGATCATCCGGGACGCGCTTTTAGGAAGAGGCATACGCAATGCCGCCAATTATCCCTGTCTTAAACCTGAAGAGTGTAAGATCATTGAGCCTTATATAAATCTCGCCGAAAAGCTGGGGTCATTTTCCAGCCAGCTGATTGAGGGAAGAATTCAGGAGCTGAATATTAGCTACTTTGGTGAGATAGCCCAGCATGACCTGTCCCCCGTTACTTTAGCCATCGCCAAAGGGGTATTGAGCCCTATTTTGCAGGAGACAGTGAATTTCATCAATGCGGTGACCCTTGCCAAGGAAAGAGGTATAAAGATCAACGAAGTCAAATCCAGCAAGGAAGCGGAGTTTGTTACCCTGATACAGCTTGAAATTAAGACGGATAAGGAGACTAAGAAAGTCTGTGGCACGCTTTCAGCAAACAAGCAGCCGCGTATCGTCAAGATCGACGAGTATTACGTGGAATTTTATCCTATCGGTCAGATGCTTTTTGTGCGTAATTGGGATAGGCCGGGTTTAATCGGAAATCTAGGGAGCCTCATGGGTAAGCACAGTATCAATATCGCTGCCATGACCTTTGGCCGTGATGAGCCGGGGGGAAAAGCCATCAGCGTTTTGAATATTGATAGCCCCGCAACCGCGGAAGTTATCGAGAAGATCAAAAAGACAGAGAATATCTTAGCCGTAAAAGTGATTAAGACGTAAAAGAAAAGGAAAGTCTACCATGTCGATACGTTATTGCGCGATTGCGCCTATCCTAGTTCTTTTTTCGTGTATCCTGGGCTTGGCATTTAATGTTAATGCAAAGGAGATTACTATTCTTCTTAGCGGTGAAACGCATGCCATGCTTTATCCCTGTAGTTGCCCTAGAGAGCCGGACGGCGGGATTGCCCGCAGGGTGACGTTGCTTAAACAGCTTAAAAAGAAATATCCTGATTCTCTTATAGTGGATTCCGGAGCTTATTTTGCCGGAGGCATTGCTGATGAATATTCGCAGAACACTGACTTGGATATGGAGCGCACACGCCTTAACCTTAAGGCTATGGAATTGGCAGGGTATGATGTCGTAGGCATAGGAGATGATGAGCTTAATTTCGGGGAGAAGTTCTTTCAGGAGAATATCGGTTCTGGGCGCATGCAGTTTGTTTCTTGCAACCTGAAAGCTCCTAAGGTTGTTCCATTTCTCATCAAAGATATTTCCGGAATAAAGATCGGGATCATCGGGGTTACTAGCCTTCAGGCCCGTCAGAAGGGGGAAAAGTTCGCGGTAGATGAGCCAAAGGCAAAGCTTATTGAGACAATATCTGAAGCGCGTAAAGGCGGCGCACAGATCATTTTAGCGCTAGGGCATTTAAGTGAAGGGGAAGAAGCAGGTATATTAAACACGGTTGAGGGTATTGATATTTTTATCTCCGGCCACACCCGGGCCAAAGAGGTTTATTACAAAGTAGGAAACGCTCTTGTTTTAAAGCCTTCCTGGCAGGGCCGCAGGTTGGGTAGGTTAACTTTTGAGGTAAAGGATAACAGGATAGCGAATTATAAGTTTGAGGAGTTGCGGTTATCGGATAAAGTCGCTGATGATCAGACGGTAAAGACATTTTTACCGCGTTGTTTTTCTGATGTCGGCTGCAAAAAAGAGGGCTTAGTGGGAATTTGTCAGAACCCCGGCATCTCTGGAGCCAGCTGTATTTTCAGCGAGGCGCAGAAAATCAATCTTTTTGTAGTCACGGCTAAAGCTTGCGTGAGCTGTAATACTGAAGGCATCATAAGGTCTCTTAAGAAGAATTTTCCCGGCTTAAGCGTGAACACGCTATATTACCCTGATTCCGCAAAGGCTAAGAAGCTTATTCAGGATTTTGGTGTCACCGGGTTGCCGGCCTTCTTTATGGGCAAAGAAGTCGAGAAGGAACCGCGTTTTGGTGACATGAAGGCAAGTATGGAATTTAAGGATGATCTGTATTATCTTTTGCCTAAGATTTTTGGTTACTCATATCTGATAGAGCGTAAACGCGTAAAGGGAAAACTGGATGTATTTTTAAGTTTATACGACCAGGAGAAAGATCCGGTGGCGTTATTAGAAGTATTGAAGTCCATGAATCCGGATATTCATTTTCTGGCAGTTGAAAAAGACTCTGGGTTTGACGCGATGAAAGGCAGTGCTGAAGTGGAAGAATACCTACGCGGGGTCTGCGTAGAGAAGTATTACCCTGAATTGTTCCGGGATTATTTGTCGTGCCGAGCGAGGAATATCTCTAGCGCCTGGTGGGAGGATTGCCTTGGCAAAAAAGGCTTTAGCGCGATCAAGGCCTGCGCTCAGGGGGAAGAAAGCAAGAAACTTTTAAAAGAAAATATTGCTTTAGGAAAAGAGCTTGGTATAATACTTGGGCCTGTTTGTCTGACAGAAAATCAGGAGCTCTCTTCCTGTTCGGCATCAAAAGCAAAGTAAATAATAATATAATGAGGTAATATTATGAGCGACAAGTCAAAGATCTATTTTGTTGACGTTACCAACCGCGACGGTGTGCAGACATCCCGCATCTGTCTGTATAAATTACAGAAGACAATGATAAATATTTACCTTAATGAGATGGGGGTTTTTCAGTCAGAATTCGGTTTTCCGCTTACCCGCCATGAGACTAATTACCTTAACGCTAATCTGGAGCTGGTAAAGAGGGGCGCGCTTAAGCCTATACGACTGAGCGGCTGGATCAGGGCGACTAAGGAAGATGTGCGTAACGCTTTTAAGCTGGTGCCGCAGATAAAGTTTATGAATCTTTCTATCTCTACCTCTGACCAGATGATCGTGCATAAATTTAAAGGCAAGCTGGACCATGAGTCGGTGATTAAGGAGATGCAGGAGGCGGTGAAAGAGGCGGTAAATCTGGGCGCTGAGTCTATTGGGGTGAATTCCGAAGACGCTTCGCGTACAAAGATTGATTATCTTATTGAATTTGCGCAGGCTGCTAAGATTGCTGGCGCAGAACGTCTGCGTTACTGCGATACTCTTGGATACGACACGCCGTTTTCCATTTACGAGAGGATCAAGCTGCTTGCCGAGGCAGTGCAGATGCCTATTGAAGTGCATTGTCACAATGATTTGGGGATGGTCGTGGGTAATTCGCTCGCCGGAGCCAAGGCGGCTCTAGATTGCGGGTGCGACGCCTATATCAATACCTGCGTAAACGGAATGGGTGAGCGCGCGGGCAACGCCGACCTGGTCTCGGTCATCCTCGCGGTGCAGAAGTCGAGCGGGATGGAAGGCAAGTACATGCTTGACGAGAGGATCGACCTGAGC
>JAPLLR010000015.1 GCA_026387455.1 Candidatus Omnitrophota bacterium
CTCCCATATAAAATGAACTAAAGATCTCCTTAAGGCTATTAGAAGTAGGATATTTAATGGCGGAGTTCTGGGTCACATAACTTTCGTCGTCCCAATTTGTAAAGCCGTTGTGCAGAACTGGCATGAATGCAAAAAATATAACGATTAAAATCAAGCAAATCATAAACAAAATCTTTAGATTTATCATAGAGATTTTAGCAAATGAAAAACAATCCCCGCAGATCAATGCTTCGCATCTGCGGGGATAAACATTTGCCCAGTTCGTAAGATGAAGGAAAATTTATGCCGCCCATCGCCTAAGCGCTTCGGGGTTGGCATTAGCCCCAGCTCGTAATCACGTCAAAATTCTGTTCCATAATTTTGACGTACTCGCTGGGGTAATTTTCTTAATCGGAAACTAGGGAAAATTTATGCCGAGGAGAAGAATCGAACTTCCCACGCCGGCCTTTTCAGGGCCGCGCTCTACCACTGAGCTACCTCGGCAAATCTATCGGAAATTTAGGATGGTTAGTACTTATATATTGTACACAAATTTAGCAAGATTAAAAGAAGAAATTTAATGAGAAGACAACTTATGGACGCCCCGCCAAAGACGGGGCAGGAACATAAGTTGTAGTTCTTGACATCTATGATGTCAAGAACGTCTGCGAATTACTTGAGCTCTTTTTTATTTGTTACCAAGGAACCACTCCTCTAACATATCAAACGTTTTAGTGACTTCGGGGCTCATGGTATCCCCGAAAGCAATAGATTTAGGCTGAATAATCAAAACAATTATAACCGCCTGCAAATCCGCTTTCAGGTAATTTATAGCTAGGGAGATTGAAGCGTTGTGAGTGGAAAAGAAATTAACTGTCTGGATATCCTCGGGCTCGACTACCCTGAACTCTCCGGGTAAGCCCCCGAAATCTACCGCATCCACCAAGACCACGGTGTCAGGCTTATCCTTGATGATCTTACCGAGGTAATTTTCCGGGCTGGAACCTGCGTCATAGACTATATAGGGGACTTTACCGTGAATACGGCTGGCCAAGAGAGAGCCGATCCAGTCATCTGAACGCAGGGTGCTACCGATACCACAAATAACTACTTTGCCTCTTAAATGTTCCAAAAGGTGAGATCCCTTCAATCTCAGCCTTAGCTAATCTGCCTAAGCGGGCAAAGATAAAATTACCCTCGCGGTCCTTGATTTCGCGGGAGATCTGCAGTTTATTGGCGCCGCCGCTGTAGGAATGCACACTTACTACGATCTTACCCTCTTCGCTCTCCCATTCCTTGGAGAACGATTCCTGGTCCTTGCTTGTATCATATGGCATAAACCCTCCTTAATGAGCGCATAACTTATGGAGTCCAAACTGGACGACATAAGTTATATGCGCGAATTAACCCCGTAGCCTGCGCAGTCAATTTCGAAGAAATTGACAAGCGTTTAGGCAAGGGGCACTTAAAACTTCTTCCCGTGCCTGTACGGCCGTGTCTTGTTATAAGCTATCTTTTTACGCAGGGTTTCTTCTAAATCGATATTGCGCGCCCCGCAGAAATCAAAAATACGGATACACACATCCGCCAACTCCTCGGCGACATTGTCCTTGGTACCGTGGTTACGCATCGCTTCCAAAGCCTCAGATAACTCCGAATGCATGAGAGCGATGAGCTCGCCATCATTACGCTCATCCTTCCACCAGCCCTTTCCCCGGGCAATACTGTGGCACTCCTTGATTAACTTATTCACCCCCAAAGAGGCCTTTGTCATCTCCCTGCCCTTTCTCATCTTCTTTATTATCAGTCTTTCCTTCTAGAAAATTAAATATTTTCTTTGATTCTATTTCCTTAGCTTCAGTCGATGGGCTTGATAACTCTACCTGCGTATTAAGTGGATCCACCTCGGTGAAAAATATCCCTACTGGTGTGGTCTCGAATTCACTCATATAAATAGCGATCAGCTTCTGTGCCTTCTTATCGGCATAAATATATGCACCTGTACTCTTCAATACCTCTCTTACCTTGGTATCACAGGTAATATAATCAAAATTAAACGTCTTTTTAATAGCAGTCTTCCTGCCGTCTTCTAGCGCTTTTGTGGAGACTCCGGCAACGCATTTGGCTCCCTCTGTAACCGTAGCGCAACCTGCGGCTGCAATAACCAATAACCAATAACCAATAACCAATAACAACTTCTTCATCATTTTACTCCCTCTCACTCGTTTATCAGCTGACGAATCTTGTCCAAGTTGCGACGCGCTTCTTCCTCGCCTCTTTTAGCGAACTCCGCGGCCCTATGCAGCTCTAACCAGTATAACCCAGAAGTGTCCGGATGTAAAACAACATCTGCTAGCCGCGCTTCCTTCTGGGCCACTTCTGACTGCAGTATTTCCACGCTAGAAAATATTATATCCAGTATATTGGTCTTAAAGCCTTCTTTGACATGCTGCTTTACCCCGAACCAGTTGCGCTTTTTTAAGTCTTCAGGCAACTCTACCGTGATCTTCTCCTTAAGCAAAGTATACTGACGCAGAATATCTTCTCTAGTCGGTGTAACATTCACCGCGATGATCTTCTTTATCCCCATTTTTATCAGCGGCTCTGTCGGCAAAGGGTTGATTATCCCTCCGTCAAAGAGCATCTCGTCTTTAAACTTAAAAGGCGCAAATATTCCGGGCATAGCAGTTGAAGCCATAATAGCGTCGACGATCAGGCCCCGGTCGATCACCCGCGGCTCCTTCATCCGCACGTCGCTGGCAATGATCTTTAAAGGGAGCTTTAAGTCGTAGAAAGTCTTATTTCCCAAATGTTTCTTCAGGAATTTATGTAATTTATTTCCCTTAAGCAGGCCAAGTGCGGGAAAAGTAAAATCGATCAGGCCCCAAATATGCTGTGGCCCCTTGAATTCTTTTGCAATCTCCAGTATCTGGCTACTGGAATAACCGGCTGCCCAGAGACTGGCGATGACTGAGCCGATACTGGAGCCGGCGATGACGTCAATTGGGATCTTTTCCTCTTCGATCACCTTTAATACGCCAACATGGCAAAATCCGTAGCCCACTCCGACACCAAGCACCAAACCCACCTGACATTCTCCCAGCTGACGGGCGATCCTGCGCACTGCCTTGGCATATTCGCATTCCGGCTTATCTACAACTAAACAGTCGCTGGCCTCGAAATCGATCCTGGGCAGCGTGGCAAAAACATGCCTACCCAGGATATTCTCCTGCCTCTCATGAGAAATCTTGGAGAACTTGTACTCGTTAATGATCACCTTAATCTTGTCTTCCCGGAAACTGAACTCCTCAATCAGCCGCTCTTTAAGATGACGGGTACGTTTCAGATCCACCTCATCCGGACTGGTCAGAGTATGGATCATATCGGACTGATTAAGGATACTGAAAATACAACGGTCCATGATCGATGGCAGGTCCAGAATCAGATAATGATAATCATTGACCAGTAGACTAATTATACCAACGAGCTTCTGAACACAAGACTCGTCACTAAATGCATAGTGAAAACAGATGAGGTCTATCCCGAAAGCGGTTGAAGATACAAGCTCCCTGATCGCTCCGGGACGAAGGCTGTCGGCCTTAGACAGATCAAAAGTTTTCACCTGCGCTACTCCCAACCGGCGGGGAAGACTGTGCGCCTGATCCACAGGCAACATATCCAGGATAACGACGGATTTACGCGTCTCCTTCTTAAGGCTTAAGGCAAGATTCAAAGCATAGATAGTCTTTCCTGCCCGGGAGTAAGAACTGAATACCGAAATTATAGTGCTTTCAAAAATAGATTTCTGGTGGATGTCCTTGCGTTTGAGACGGCGGGATAAAGTCTGGCTCAGGTCAATGGCAATACGCGGGATCCTTTTAAGAATAAAATCAAAATCTTCTTTTCTAATTACTAAGAGCAGACAGTCATTGATAGCAAGAGCCGTGACGGAATGCGGCTCGTTGGTAAGAAGTGAGATAATCCCGAAATATCTTCCCCGATGTAGATACTCAAGGGTGGTCTTCTCGCTTCCTGCTTGAGTTAATATCTCCACACGGCCAAGGACCACGCAGTAAAAAGCGCTTGGGGATGAGCCTTCCTCATAGATGAGTGCACCCTTTTTGTATTCCACCAGCTCGCAGCGACTCCTGATCAGCTCGATCTCGCGAACACTCAGCGAAGAAAATAAAGGGACCTCCCGTAGCACTAGCTCTTTATTTAATAGCTCCATCTATTCTAGTATCCCTGTTAAACAAACCTGCGCTAATTTACGAGCGCTTTCTCTGACCGTACGCTTATAGGTATTGTAATCCATTTCGATCAGACCGAAGCACGGGGCAAAACCTTTGTCCCATTCAAAATTGTCGATCAGCGACCAATGGATATATCCCAGCACTCGGGCCCCATCGCGCATAGCTTGACTTAATTTTACAAGATGATCGCGGATAAAATCCCAACGCTGATTATCGTCAAGCGTGCAAATTCCGTTTTCCAGAATTAGCTGCGGCAGGTTGTATTTCTTATACATCATAAGAATATCATAAAGCCCCTGCGGATAAATATCCCATCCCAAAGTGTTCTTAGGCAGGGCACTGTGGTTATGCTTACATCCTCCCACAAAAAGCTCGTCGTAGCTAAACCCGGAAATATCCACCAGGCTGCGGGAATAATAATTAATCCCAATATAATCAATGGCCTTGCGACGCCTGATGCGCTCTAGAAAATCCAGGTTATAATATTTATTGCGGATATATACGCCGAATTTATTCAGCAGCGTAGGACGACAAGCGACAAAAGCCTGAACATTTTTGGCGATACTGACCATGGGGCTAGACAACTGCCTGTTTTTATATATTTCGTGAATCTTACGATAGGCTACCACATGCCCGGCAACCAGATTATCGGTAACCTGCCCGGCTTTAGAAATAGACTTAAGCTCGGGAGGCCAAGCTCCGAGGATATAACTATGGTACACATAGACCATCGGCTCATTGATAGTCACCCAATAATGTACTTTATCCGCCAGACAATCGACAATTTTTGCGCTAAAACGCGCAAAATATTCCGGTGTCTTTTTATTCAACCAACCGCCTTTTTTAGCAAGCCAAAGCGGATTAGTAAAGTGGTGCAAGGTGACAATAGGCTCCAGACCGCGCTCTTTAAGGGACTCCACCACCTTCTTGTAATGCTCTATTGCTTCTTGAGAAAATTCTCCTTCAGCCGGCTCAATGCGGCTCCATTCTACGGATATCCGGTGAGCATTGTGATGTAATTCTTTAGCCAGATAAAAATCCTGAGAGTATAGATCGTAACTGCGGCAGGCTTGACCCGAAGTGGCTTTTCCCCCGCCATGCTGCTCCCATTCCCACCAGTCATTAAACTTATTGTTCCCTTCAACCTGATGAGCGGAAGTAGCTGCGCCCCAAAGGAATGTATG
This sequence comes from Candidatus Omnitrophota bacterium, assembly GCA_026387455.1. Taxonomy (GTDB): domain Bacteria; phylum Omnitrophota; class Gorgyraeia; order Gygaellales; family Profunditerraquicolaceae; genus JAPLLR01. The sequence goes on from JAPLLR010000015.1 coordinate 5,417, forward strand.
CGGAAACTGTATCATGAATAATATTATATCATAAAAAAATCCCGCCTTAGCTATATTTGTAAGCTAAAGCGGGATAGACTTAAAGCCGATAAAGGTCGTGGATCACATACAGGTGTACCACAACCATCTCACTTCGGCAACCCAGCTACCGTGTCGCTAGTCACTCGCAACTGCCCTATGTTTTCCTCACCTCGATCAGGAGCAGGAGCTCTGTGCTGCGAATTAGGTCTGTGGCTTTGCGTCCCCGCCTTTCGGCGGGTTTACCTTTATCGGCTATAATAATTATACCACACAGCTAGCTGGTTTTCAAGTAGCCGGGAAAATTACTGGGCTTGACCTGAAGTAACCTGTGCAGTCAAGTACTTGCTTAATGCAGCCCAAGTCTTAGGGCCGACTTTTCCGTCAGCAGTAAGGCCGTTGGCCTTCTGGAAATCTTCGATCGCCTTTTTGCTCTTTAAGCCGATCTTCCCGTCAATACTTCCGCTGTAGTAGCCTGCGTTCTTAAGCGCGGTCTGAATATCCATCGGACTTGGCTTAGCTGGAACAGAAGGCACTGCGGGAAGTGACTCCATCTGCTGCGCGGGCGCTTGTGCTGCTACCGGAGCTGCTTGAACCGGAGCTTCGGCGGTAGCCCTAGCTTCAGGGGTGACTGCTGCGGGAGCGTTGATGGTATTAAGCGCTTCCATGGTCATAGGTTCCTGTGCTTCCTGTTTTTTTCCACAACCAAATACGGTGATGCCAACTGCCACGATCACTGCAACTGCTAAAAACTTTTTCATTCCTGCCTCTCCTCTCTATAAGTAAGTTGTACCTCTTAGGGATTATTGTAGCAAAAACTTTGCTAAAATCAATAAAATATTAATCCTTCTATATCTTTCGTATCTCGGGGAATCTTATGACAATGACCGTCATGAATAATACGCAGACCGCACCACCCGCGGCTACTGCCACAGCCACGCCGTACGCCTGGGCCAGGCTACCCGCGATCAGATTGCCGAAAGGCATGACCCCGGCAAAGGTGATCATAAAAACGCTCATCACCCTGCCCCTAAAGCGGTCCGGGACATTGGTCTGTAAAACCGTATTTACCAGTGCGACCGACGTGACGCTAGAGGCTCCGATAAAGATGAGCATCATAAGAGAAAGAAAATAGCTTTTCGATAAAGCAAAAACGATCAGGGCAAAAGAAAAAACAAACGCCGACACCAGCAGAAATACCCCTTTACCCTTAAAATCACCCAGCCGGGCCAGGATCAGAGCACCTATCAAAGCACCCATCCCCGATGCTGACATAAGCATGGCCAGGCCCTTTACTCCGACATGCAAAACATCATTAGCAAATACCGGCATAAGGATGATATAGGAGATACCGAACAAGCTCACTACCCCGACCATGCTGATCAGCGACATGATCAGGCTGTCTCCTTTTATAAAGGTAAGCCCCTCTTTCAGGTCTTTTGCTGGAGAGCCGTGATGCTGCTGGTGCGCAGGCTTGAACTCTACCCGGATAAGTACTAAAGCCGCGATCACCGCAAAAAAACTAAAACCATTGATATAAAAACACCCGCTCATCCCGATAGCCGCCACAAGCACGCCGGCCAGCGCCGGACCGATAATGCGGCTAGAATTAAAGGCCACGGAATTTAAAGCAATAGCATTAGGCAAATGTGCCTTACCTACCATCTCCACCACCATGGCCTGGCGGCTGGGGGCATCAAAAGCCATCACCGCGCCGTTAAGAAGCGCAATGAGCATGATCTGCCCCGGAGTGATCAATTTAAACTGGGTGAGGATCGCCAACAGAAAAGCCAAACACATAAAAACGATCTGGGTGATAATAAGAATCTTTCTCTTGTCCAACCGGTCAGCAAGCACGCCGGCGAATAAAGATAATATCAGCACGGGAAGAGAGTTTAGGAACCCCACAAATCCCAGAAGAAAAGCGGAATTGGTCAGGCTAAATATTAGCCAACTCTGAGCCACCTGCGAAATCCAGGTACCAATAAGAGACACCAGCATCCCAAACCAGTATATTCGGAAATTGCGGACTTTTAATGAGGAAAACATTTTATGACTTTAAGACCGCTTCACGGCGGCAGGTGGGGCAGATGACTTTGATGCGGCTTGAGCGGGTGACTTCAGCACACTCTTTTTTGAGCAGCACTTTTTCTTTCAAAGACAACCCGAGATTGCGCAGATAAAAAACCAGAAGCGATGCGTTGGCGAAACAAAGCGGCCCCAGCTTCTTGGCAACCCAGGCATACTGGTCGACCGGAAGAATCATTTCCCCGCAGCACTCACACAAAGCAAATTCTTTTTCAATGGTCTGCTTAAGTTCAAGCCTGTTTTCAGTAGTAGCCAAGTCAAACTCCTGAGAAAGCATTATGCCTTTGGTGCTGGGACAATTCGCCTGGCACTGGCCGCAGAATATACAAATATCCCAGCGAATAGTCAAAACTCTTTTTGCCCTCCCGGATCTTATCTCATCAGTAAATTCTATTGCCCTGGCAGGACACACCTGCGCGCAGGCAGTGCATCCGATGCAATCTTCCTCGTGAAAATACGGCCTACCGCGGAACCGCTCAAAGGGCTTATGCGCCTCAAAAGGAAAACGACTGGTATACGGCCCCTTGATTAACGCCTTAACAGCCTCTCTTAATTCTCTTAATTTAGGATAACGCATCTTTATCTTCCTGATATTTATCACAAACAGATTCATCGCAAAGTTTAACTCCGGACTTATGTGCGCTTCTTGCTAATACATGAGCGGATACAGGTGCGGTCAGCACCAGAAACAAAATACACAAAAGAGCCTTGATGCCTGTGGGAGAAAATCCCTTATATAAAAACAGGCCAAAAAGTATGCTGGATGTCCCAAGGGTCACGCACTTTATAGAAGCGTGCAAACGGTTATATACATCGGGTAATCTGAGCAACCCAAGGCAGCCGATAAAATCAAAGATTAAACCAATGATAATGAAAATCATACCTACGATCGTGTAAATCATTACTCCTCAAACCTCCTACCTTCGAGATACTTTGCCAGCGCCAGGATGGAAATAAAGCTCTGCAATGCCCAGGCAATCGCGATATCGATATACCAATCACGACCTGTAGGGATCCCCAGAATCGCGCAGAAACCAACAATCAAAATCCCCAAAATGTCCACTGCCACTACCCTGTCAACCGGTGTAGGCCCTCGCAATACCCTGATCAAACAGAATATACCGCTAAAGATCAGGATAAAAAACGCCCTCTTTAAGAAAACTGACTGCCACTCCAGTAATGACGGTATGGGTAAAAAGAGAATCGCACCCAACACCAGAATTATCGCTATCAGGCCTAGGAACCAGCGCAAACGCATCATTCGAATATCCTCTTTAATACCAGCTCAAACTTAAGAACTATCTCTTCAGTTGCCTTCTCTACATCGCAACTCTTTACATCCACCCAGTGTACATACAAAACGCCCCTATCGCGGTCAACATCCACCGTCATCGTCCCCGGCATAAGCGTCAGGGTGTTCGCAAGAAAAGTAATACCCGTATCGGACTTAAGCGTAGTATTGACTTTGACGATACCCGGCCTAAGCGGAACATCCGGATGGAGTATGCGATAAGCTCCGTCGAGATTTGCCTTAAGGCATTCCCAGGCAAATAATGGTATATAATAAATTATCCATAAGTAGCGCTCAGGCTTACGGAATATCCCCACTTTCCCGGGGAATATATCTGCGGTGAGCCAGGCCACCAGAATGCTCACGAAAAAAGCAATCATCAGATCTTCGGCCCTGAAAGACCAACTCAAAGTCAGCCAGAGCAAGAAGCTGAGGGCAAATAAAACGATGCGGTTCTTAATCATCGCACTCCCCCCATTACCACATCTTTATATCCAGACCCCAACATTAAGACATCTGCTGCTCTTTCCAATATCGGCCGCATCGAAGGCACAAGAAGTAATCCGGCCCCAACACAGATCAACGCCAGGATTACCGCGGCAATGTTCATGCTTAAAGGCGCCTCCTTGACTTTATCCAGCGTACCACGCAGTGCCCCAAAGAATGTCTGATTCTGAAACTTCAGATAATATACAAGCGTTATAATGCTGACAATAACGGCAACCAAAGCCATAGCCAGATGTCCGGCCTGGACTGCCGCTATAATAATCAAGAGCTTACTCCAGAAACCGGCTAAGGGCGGTAACCCAGCTATAGAAAGCGAACCGATAAAACTTGTAGCTGCAGTTACCGGCATGCGCTTGTTTAGACCTCCCAGGCTATCCATATCGCGCGTATGCGTAGAGTACTCCACGGCCCCGCTATTAAAAAAAAGCAAAGACTTTGCCACGGCGTGATTTATAAGATGGAATAACGCTCCTATGACCGCCAAAGGCGTACCAATCCCGAGAGCAAAAAGAATATACCCCATCTGACTGATACTGGAATAAGCAAGCATCCTCTTGATATCCCGCTGGGTAATTGCCATAAGCGCCCCTACTACCATCGAGAGGGTTCCCAGAACCATCAACACAAGCAACGCCTTCTGAGACATGCCAAAAACATTGAAAATAATTCTAGCCAGAACATAAACTCCCAATGTTTTGATCACCACACCCGAAAGCATCGCGGAAATCGGCGCCGGAGCCGAAGGGTGGGCGTCAGGGAGCCAGGCGTGAAACGGCACCATCGCCGCCTTCAGCCCGAAACCTGCCAGAAAAAGCATAATAACGAAATAAACCAACAACCCCTGTGGCTTGCCGCTAAGCACAAACGCGATCTCCGCCATATTCAGAGTCGAGACATAGCTATAAAGAAACGCGATCCCTAAAAGTATCAACAGGGAAGCAAGCGCACCCATAACCGCGTATTTAAAAGAGGCCTCCAGGTCCTGCGCCTCAGTCCCGAAAGCTACAAGCGCATAAGCGGATAAGGACGCGACCTCCAGGAACACATAAAGATTAAACAAATCGCCGCTGATAATCACCCCGTTTAATCCGGCAATCATCAATAAGAACAAAGAATAAAATTTCCAACTATCAGTATAGCGCTCAATATAACGCAGGGAATACAGCCCCGCCATTAAACTTATCAGGTTCACCACCACCAACATGATAGTGCTTAGGGCGTCAAAAACCAGAGTGATCCCGAGCGGCGGCATCCAGCCTCCGACCTTATATATAAAAATATGGCTAGGAAGATGCTGCACGAAATAAGAGGCATATAAGGACGCCAAAAGAAGCGTAATAGCCGAGACGCTTGCCAAAATATAGCCTAAGACTCTAAGCCTTACTCCCAAAAGCACGGTAAAGAAGGCTGCGGCCAAAGGAAGCGCTATAAACAATAGTGGCGACAAATACATAATAACTTAACCCCTTAATTTCCTGATCTTGGTGATATCGAAAGTCCCGTACTTCTCGTAGATCCTTACCGCAATCGCTACCACCAGCATAATCAGCGCCAGCCCAATAACAATAGTAGTCATGACCATCGACTGGACAAGCGGGTCCACCATATTTAAGACCTGCTGGTCACTCGCTAGTATCGGCGCACGGCCTTGCAAACGGTAACCGATGAGGACTAGAAACAGATTGACCGCATATTCCATGATCACCAGGCCTATGATAATCTTGATCAGGTTGCGCTTACGCACCGCGCCATAAAGCCCGACACAAAAAAGCACTAGACACAAAAGATATATTTCCATAATAATTCCCCGCTATTACATGTTGGGAATTAACCCCGCCGAATGCGCCAAAATTATGGAACAGCCCTAAAGGGCGGGCCTTCCTAATTCCTATTAAGGAAGGGCCCAGAATTTTGGCTGCGTTTATGAGGCGGGGTAAACTCCTTATTCTTTATTCTCCGCAGTAAACAATGCCAATGCCAGAAATATGGCATAAAGCCCTGTACCGATCATAAAACACACCGCGATATCATATATAGGCATAAAGAGGGAACTGAAAATCCTGAATTTCTCAGCGTGCAAAGTATAAGCTTCCTGGTTATGCCTCATCGTGAAGTTAAACACGGCGGCAGCGAGAAAAACAACCGCCCCCAAACTCATCAAAAAAAGAACCTTCTTCTGGGTCAGCTTCCTCATCCCCACATCCTTGCCAAAAGCAAGCAAGATATGGATGAATGATAGAGCGACAATCACCCCTCCGGCAAATCCCCCTCCCGGCCCTAAATGCCCCTGCAGAGTGATATAAATCCCATAAATAAAAATAATCCCAATTGTGAGACGGGTAATAGTCTTGACTATAAGCGTCATTCCCGGTTCGTTATTTCTCACCTGATCTTGCCAACCTTTCGCATAACCGCCAAAACCCCTATCGCGGAAACAAAAATCACCACTGTCTCACCTAGGGAATCCAGCCCCCTGAACTTGAGAGCAACGGCGGTAACGATATTCGCCGCTCCGGTAAGGCTAAACCCCTTATCAAGATATTCCCCAGAAACGCGCATTATGGGCATACCGAATACCGGAAGCTCTTTCAGGGCGAAGTAGATAAAAACAAGAAATACCGCAACAAACGCCAGCGTAGAAACGGTATTAAACAGCCAGCGGCCGTCTTTGACTAAAGGCAGGTCCTTTTTGATAGTGGCATGAATTAGCAGGATCAAACACAAAAGTTCCACGACCAACTGAGTAATAGCCAGATTTGGCGCCTTAAGGACAAGGAACGCCAAGGACAGGCTCAAACCCACCGCGCTTAAAGCAATAACACTTGAAATCAGATCCTTGATCTCAAGCGCGGCCACCGCCGCAACAATCATGAATATCAAAAGTAAGTATATTTCCATATGTTATATTATCTGACGCACCAGAGAAATAAAATTATGGCGCCCAATAAACACCAAACCATATACGTCGGTAAAACCCCATTATGCAGATGTCTAAGCTTTACCGAGGCCCCAAACAACAGCTTCTTGCCCTGCTCATAAATATCGAAGTCTCCGGCGCCTGCCTCCTTATAAATCTGCGGCAGCAAACCATAATCTTTAACCGTATTGTAAAACTCCGTCCCGCTGACCCTGTTTTCTTCGGTGGTTATAAACTCGCCTCCCGCAAACATCGAGTCCTCCCGCACCTTCTGCTTTGATCCGATAATCCTGATCAAAAGCCATCCAAAACCTAAGGCAATTAAAATAAGCCCGGTAGCCAGTCCGGAATACCAAGTTCCCATAAAATCAACCCCACCAAGAATCGGCAGAATAAGGAATCTTAGCGGTAGCTGCATGGCAAATACGCCAAAGAGCACGCAAAATACCGCTAGAATTACGCAAGGCAACCACATCGTCCAGGAAACCTCACGCACCGATTGATTATTTTTCTGCTGGCCAAGGTAGGTAGCGTGGATCAATTTCATGAAACTGGCTAAGGTCAAAGCTGAGCCAAACATCGCAATCAATAAACATACAACACCGGTTACACGCATCGCCAGGCTTGCAGCTGAAAATTGGGTGATTACGCCCTGGTAGATCATCCATTTAGAGGCAAATCCGTTAAACGGCGGTATCCCCGAGATAGAAAGGCTAGCGATCAAGCACGATATATAGGTAATAGGCATGAGTTTGGCAAGGCCACCTAGCTTATCCAGCTCTGTGGTCTTCATCCTATACTCCACATTACCGCTGGTTAAGAATAAGCAGGATTTATATATGACGTTATTCAGCATATGAAACATCCCTCCGGCGATGCCAATAGGATTTCCTGTACCGATACCTAAAACCATGTATCCGACCTGCGAAACCGCATGATACCCCAGAAGCCGCTTCATATCATGCTGCACTAAGGCCATCATTACCGCCGCGATAATAGTAAAAGCCCCCATAAGCATTATAATTATATTTATGGCGGTGGTAGTAACAAAAAGATTTAAGGTCAAGCGTGCCAAGAGATATATACCCAGCAACTTATCCAAAGACGCAGGCAGAAACGCAGTCACCGGGATGGGCGCGACTTCTGCGCAATCAGGGATCCAGGAGTGAAACGGCATCAGCCCTGCCTTGGCAAGGGCTGCGACTGCAAAACAAATAAATGCGGTTATCCCCAAATAATTATTCAGCTCCAGGCGGATTTCACTGATATTAAACGTCCCGGAGAGCGTGTATACTAAGCCAATACCCAGAATCATCAAAGCGTCTGAACCGCCGACAATAATAAACGCCTTCTTTGCCGCAGGGCTTGCCTTATCCCCGCCCATCCCAATAAGAATATACAAACTAAGCCCCAAAAATCCCCAAAAAACCAAGAGCACGATCAGATTATCCGCCGAGGCCGTTGCCATAGCTGCCAGGCCCGTAATAATCACCCATAAATAATACCCACGAAGCCTGGCCATCCCTTTCATAAATTTTGTCGAATAAAGGATGATCAGAATAGAAAAAACCGCTATCGCGAAAATCACGAAGCTGTTTAAAAAATCAATCTTAAAGAAACTTCTTAAATCCATAATCTTTTTTTAAGCCTCACTGTTTTATTTTCAATATGCTCTTGGCGATCTTTTTGGTGTGATAATAAATTGCCGCGGTAAAATCCAGCATATTTAAAAACAAATTGCACCCCATTGGCGTGCATTTCCCGGCAACCAGCCTCTCATTATGCTGACCGCGGTACTTATCCACCAACTCGTCAATATGCTCTTCTTTTTTAAGGACTTCCTTGATCAAGCCAGGATTATCCCTCTGCAGAGAAAAAACTACCTCTTCCAAGGACCCTTTAGTTTTATTGTACAGCTCCTTATACTCAGCCACAGCATCTTCGCTAAAAAGCAAATGCTCATTTATCTTGATCTGGACTCTTTCTAAAATATCCTTGCAATAATCTCCGATCATCTCAAAATCCGCAGCCATATCCGCGTAAATAGTAATGTTTAGTTTTTCTTCCGTAGATATCGGAGCTTTTCCTATATTAATAATGCTGTGGCTCACCTCATCCAACAAGGCATTGATTTGGTTCTCATCCTCAAGAGCCTCGGCAATCAGATCCTCATCGTGCTCAATGAAAGCGTCATAAGCCAACTGCCACATATGCATGGTTTTGCCGGACATTAAAATAACTTTTTTCTTAATACTCTCAAGGTCTGTCATGGATCAAGCCCTCTTTTATTTTATTTGTTTTCTCATGTGACAGTTTAATCAGGTCCCAACCGTTCATAATCTTTAAATTGTCAGACTTTCTAATGACCGCCACCCTCTCCGTGCAACAGTAGCAGGGGTCAACCGCAGCCAGAGTAATAGTAGCGTCCGATATTGTCCCGCCTACGGCAGCCACTTTATCCGAGGCCACATTCATAAAGCTAGGCGCGCGGATCTTGTGCCTTACCGGCCGGTTGGTTCCGTCGCTCTTAATATAATGGATACATTCCCCGCGCGGAGCCTCTACCCTTCCGAGGCCCTCTCCGGGAGGAATATCTTTAATATTGGCGTCAATCTCGCCCTTGGGCATCTTATCCAAACACTGTCTGATCACACTCACGCTCTCGTACATCTCCAAGATCCTGACCACGGTTTTAGCGAAGACATCTCCGTCTTTCTCCACAATTACACTCCAGTCAATCCGGTCGTAAACCTTAATTGGATCACCGGGTCATCCATTACCGCGCCCTTAAACATATTTAAAGCCGGGACCAGCTCATCCAGCGTCTTTTTTAATAAGGGGATATCCTCATCCTTTATATCGCGCCTGACCCCTCCCACCTTAAACATGGCGTAGTTATTGCGGTTTCCGGTGATCATCTCAAACATATCCAATACCGGCTCGCGGTACTTCCAAGCCCACATCCAGACGGTATTGTACCCGATAAAGTGCCCGGCTAGGCCGAGCCACAACAGGTGACTATGGATTCTCTGCAACTCTTCAATAATTGTGCGGATATACAGGGCGCGCTCCGGAACAACGTTTGCCTCTCCACCAAAAAGATCCTCCACTGCCAGAACATAGGCATAGGGGTGGCTAGAAGAGCAGATACCACAGATGCGCTCCACCAAATACGGCACCTGGTCAAAATGTTTTGATTCTGCCAATTTCTCAATGCCGCGATGGTTATAGCCGATGATAATATCGATATCCACAACCTTCTCCCCTTCCACATATAGCTGAAAGAATTCCGGCTCTTCCAGCAGAGGGTGATACGGACCTATGGGTACTATTACTTTATGGCTCATTTTTTTTCCTCAATGGATAAACGCCATCCGGCCAATCGTCAGCTAAAAGCAGACGCTTTAGATTCGGATGCCCCTTAAACTTGATTCCAACCAGCTCCCAGATCTCGCGCTCAATCCATTCCGCCCCTTCGAAAAGCGGGGTGATGGAGTCGACTTCGGGATTAACTTTATCCTCGATAAAAACACGCACCGAATATAGCTCTCCGGAGGAATCATTGCTGAAATGATAAAGTATTTCAAAAGCATCCGGGGTATCAGACCCGGATGCAGTGGAAAACCGCATGCCCAGATCCCTGAAAAGAAATTTTACCGTCTCCACGATGTCTGATTTATCAATGGTAAAATAAATCCTGCGCGCGGAGTGCTCATGCCATATCTTAATCTTTGTGCCTAATCTTTCCTTGATCTTGTCTCTCATAGTTATTTAATCTTTCTTAATTTTGCCACCAGCTTCACGATCCCCGCGATCATCGCCTCCGGTTTAGGCGGACACCCGGGGATGTATAGGTCGACCGGTAGAATTTTATCCAGCGGCTCCATCACATGATAGCTGTCTTTAAACATGTGTTGGGAGCAGGCGCAAGTGCCTACCGCGATCACTACACATGGCTTAGGAGCCTGCTCATAGATTTTCTTCAGTCGCGGCACTGACTTCCTGCTCATTGCCCCGGTAACCAGAAGCGCGTCAGCGTGCCGGACTGAACCAATAAGCTGAATCCCGAACCGTTCAAGGTCAAAACGCGGAGTCAGGCAGTCAAGTATCTCAATATCACAGTTATTGCAGCTTCCGGCACTCGCGTGAAAAACCCATATTGATTTGGTTAAAGCTTTTATTTTAAAACTCATTTTAAAACCCCAAGATTGCTAATGCCACAGCTATTACCGCTAATAGCGTCGGTATCCGCCAGAAAAACCTCATCGCCTGATCTATGCGCAGGCGCGGATTAGTGTTCTTGATCAAGATTATCACTACCAAGAGCGCGATATATTTAAGTATTATAAGCCACCAGCTTAAATCTTTACCTAAGAATAAAACAACTAATAAAAGCGGCAGGGTATAAAGAAGGACAACCTTGGTCAATTTAAACACAGCTAGAGGCAACCCTGAATATTCGATTAAAACTCCGCCCATGATCTCCTGCTCTGCCTCAGAAATCTCAAAAGGTGCATATCCTAATTTCGCTTGCATACAGAATATAGCTACAAAAAATGCCAGGCCCCCTGATAAAGAAAGAATATTCGAACCAGAAAGCGCTTGATGATCCAAAATCTGACCCAACTGTATCACGCCGCCGCTCTTAATGATCACCACGATAATGGATAAAATAAAAGGCAGCTCGTAGGACAAAACCAGCTTCATCTCACGGGACGCTCCTACAGAAGCCAATGGATTGCGTGAACTGGAAGCGCCCAATATCAACGCTATCGCCGGTATCATTAAAAGATATAACACCACAATGAGGTCGCCGATAAAACTCTCCATAGGCAGAATAATAACCCTGCCCAGCAACGCGGCTACCAAACCGGCGCTGACTAACCCCAAATACGGACAGAACAAAAATGTAGCTCTTGCCTGAGCAGGCACAATAGTTTCTTTGCCGAATAATTTAATAATATCCCAGAAATTCTGTAATAACGGCGGGCCCTGGCGATATTGCAGGCGAGCCGTCACTTTCCTGTCCACCCAGCCAGCCATTAATCCAGCGCATATGCTAAAAATAAAACCGGGAAATATCAGGTAATTAAATAATATATTCATTATTTCTTCTTTGGCGGTTGAATATCCTCGCGTGACCACTTACGCGAATGCACCGCCAGATTATCACCCACCAGATAAATATCCTTCTCCATATCTTCCTGAACTTCCTTTACTTCTATCGCTTTTTCCGGGCAAGTAGTCACACATTTGGGAAGTTCTTTACTTGTACCCACGCAATAATCACATTTTGAATCCAGATACGGAATAAAATCCTGAAAGATTATCCCGAACGGACAGGCGATAGTACAGGACTTGCAGCTAGTGCAGCGCATTTTATAGCGCTTCAGGTGCCCGTCTTCTGCCCTTTCCAAGGCGTTATGATAACAAGAGCTTACGCAAGGCGCCTCTTCACAGTGCCGACAGATAGTAGCAAAGGTGGCATATTCACGCAAAGACGCGATCCCATTATTTTGCGGATGATAAAAATAATCACATGCCACCTTGCACTCTTTACATTTATTACAGATGTCTAAATCAACGAATAATCTCTTCATTAATTAGTCCCAAATATCGTGAATATCCTTCAATTCTTCGTACGTAAACACCGGACCGTCTTTACAAGCATAAAACTTACCCACCCGGCAGTGGCCGCACTTTCCTAAGCCGCAGGACATGCTTTTTTCCATGGATAGATATATGTCTTTGGGCGCAAATCCTAAGTCCAGCAGTTTTAAATTCACAAACTTCATCATAATCGGAGGGCCACAGACGATCGCCACAGCGTTTTTAATATCCACCAGCTGCGGGTCAAGAATAGTGGTGACCAATCCGACATGTCCTTGCCAAGAAGGATCTCCAATGTCAACGGTGTTCAACACTTTAATCTTGTCCTTTTTCGCCCAGTCAGGGATCAAGTATTTATAAACCATATCATTGGATGTACGGGCGCCATAACAAAGCACTACCTTATTATAATTATCAATAGTGGCAAAGAGCGCATACAATAGGGAGCGTAGCGGAGCCAAACCCACCCCTCCGCCGACAATAAGAATATCCTTGCCCTTAAATGTCTCTAAAGGATAACCCTTTCCGTAAGGGCCGCGGATACCCACTGTGTCCCCGGCCTTAAGCATGTGCAGCTTGGAGGTGATGCAACCGACATTCATGACAGTGACATCTATACGCTCTTTGACGTTCGGGTCGGATGATGGGGTAAACGGCCCCTCGCCAAGCCCGGGAATAGTCAGTTCAATGAACTGCCCGGTAGCAAAGGAAAAATCCGCGGCAGGCTTCAGGGTAAAAGTCTTGATCGTGCCTGTTTCCTGGATGATATTCTCAATACTAGCCGGTATCGGCTGATAGATGTTTTTCTTCATAAAGCCTTCTTAAAATATAGCGGATATCAATTCGACCCGGGCAGACGTCAATACAGCGTCCGCAGCCGCAGCAGGCTTGATACCCTAAGTTGGATACAAAAAAATCGAACTTCTTAAGGTAACGGTTGCGCAGGCGCTGCGAGCGCAGCTTCAGGGGATTTGCCCCTCCGGCAACCCGGGTAAAGTTTTTCATCAGGCAACCGTCCCACACCCGTACCCTTTTGGTCTTATCGCCAGCCGGTTCATCCGCTAGCAGAAAACAGTGACAGGTATCGCACATAAAAACGCAACCATTACATTCAACGCAGGTCTTCATCTGCTCTGCCCAAACCGGCGAATTAAGGCCGGAAAGCACTATATCCTGTAGAGCCTCTTTCTTGGGGATTCTGTGGTGAAACAGATGCTCTTCCAGCTTCTTTACCACCAACTCTCTCTTTGAAGCCCTTCCGGAGAGCTGGCCGAAAGTCGCGAGGGTGAATATCTCTTTAATGGACTTATAAATATCCTGCGCTTTTTTAGAGGCTACATCGACGAGAAAACCGTTAGTGATGGGAGACAAGTTAAAATCAAATCCTTCCAGGCAGTGCGGATTGATATCAAAGGCGCGGCAAAAACAAGCTTCCTTAAAATTCGGGCAATCCCCTGAAATGATCAGCGTACTTTCCCGGCGCGCCTGATACAGGGGATCGGCATCTACGCCCTCCATAAACACCCAATCCTGAATTTTAAGAGAAAAGATGTCGCAATTCTTGAATCCTGCTATGGCCAGGGGCCTGTCCCTCTTCTTTTTGGCCTCCTCTTCGCTGAAATACTCGCAAACCTCTTCCTTATAATAGGTAAAAAAGGTGCGCGCCGGCTCGACCGGACGGTATTCATTGAAAATAACGTCTTCTTTATTTACTTCAGAATATTCTTTTACGGCGTAATCGTCTACGGGAAGGTTGAAGCCGCACTCGCAACGCGGCTTCAAGGGGGTTTTTACGCGCACAGGAACATACAACCGGTAATCTTCACTGATCCGGTCGTAAAATTTAAATATGTCCTCGCTGCGTAAAAAATACGTTTCCATCAAGTATTTTTAGCCGGTTTCCTAAATGGAGGGAATTATAAGAGTCTCCAAATTACCACAATTACCGCGGCTTGTCTAGAAAAATCTATGCCGGTTTACTTAAGCGCTCCCTGACCAGCTCACTTACGGTCTTGCCGTCAGCCTTGCCGGCTAGCTGGGCGTTTACCTCTTTTATCACCTTTCCCATATCCCTGATCCCTACAGCGCCGGTTGCGGTGATCGCTTCATCAATGACCTTCTTGATCACTTCAGGCGCAAGCTCGGCAGGAAGATAATTCTTTAATATCTCAAGCTCCTTCTTCTCTTTTTCTACCAGGTCCAGGCGGTTACCCTTAGTGAACTGATCGATAGAATCATCGTGCTGTTTAGCATGCTTACGAAAAATGCTGATAATATCATTATCGTCGCACTTATCCTTTTTCTTAGCTATTGCCAGATTCAGCATCTCAGCACGGATAGTACTTAGCATCGTGCTTTTGATATTGTCACGCGCCTTCATCGCCTCTTTGTAATCATTTAGGATCTTTTCTTCAAGCATACCGATATCCTCCTAAAGTAAAATGTGCTTTTTGAAGAAGTTTAGTCTCTTTTCTATATCTTTCAGGGTCAGCCGACTGGTCCTATCCAGGCCAAACCCTTCGACATTAAATGACGCGGCGATGGTCCCATAGGCAACAGCCCTACGTATCGTCTTCTCATTAATCTTACGTACCGTGGAAAGATGCCCCATAAACCCTCCGGCAAAAGTATCCCCTGCTCCGGTCGGATCCACCACTTTCTCCATAGGATAAGCCGGCAAAAGGAAAATAAATCTTTTGCTAAAAAACATCGACCCGTGCTCGCCCTTTTTAATCACGATCATCTTCGGCCCGTAGCTGGATAGATGCCTGGCAGCTTTGATCAAATTGGTCTCACCGGTAAGGCTGCGCGCCTCCTGATCATTAGCCACGAAGATATGCACTTTCCTTAAGGTACGCAAGAGTGACTTGCGCTTGGTATTGATCCAGAAATTCATGCTGTCCATGCCAATAAGCTCCGGCGAACGCATGCTCTCAATCAGGTGCCCCTGGATATCAGGATCGACATTAGCCAAAAAGAGATGCTTGATCTTTTTCTGGGCTTCGGTGATCTGCGGCCGAAAAGTAGCCAAAACACCAAGATGTGTATTTAAGGTATGCGCGGTATTTAAGTCCCCTTCGTATTTACCCTCCCACCTAAAAGTATCTCCACCACAGACCTCAAGGGAATCAAGATTTATCCCTTTTTTACGCAGAAACTCAATATGCTTGCCGGGAAAATCTTTGCCCACCACCGCCACGATATCTACGTGAGTAAAAAGTCGTGCCGACATGGAAAAATGCGATGCTGAGCCGCCAAGAATAAACTCACGCCTGCCAAAAGGAGTTTTGACTGTATCAAGCGCCACTGTACCAAGTACAACTATACTCATATAGCTCTCCTATCTAAATTTTATCCAGAATGCCACAGCCAGCAGTATTCTGTATATCCCAAAGGGAATAAATGTGTGCTTCTTGATAAAAACCAACAAAAACCTAATGGCTAAAAGCGCAACAGCAAATGACACCAAAAACCCAATAGATAATACCAGAAACTGCTCACGATTAAAAGCATTTGCGCTTCTAAATAGATCCAGCCCCACTGCCGCAGCCATAGTGGGTATAGCCAGCAAAAAAGAAAACTCTACGATAGTTTTACGCCTTAATCCCACAACCAGGCCGCCCACGATAGTCGCAGCAGCCCGCGAAACTCCCGGAACAATAGCCAGCGACTGAAACAACCCGATCAAAACCGCCTGAGGATATGAAATCTGTGACAATTCAGCGGCAGCAGAAACTTTCTCCCGGTGCAGCCATTCAAAAATGATGAGCGCTATACCGCCAAGAAAAAGCGCCCAAAGTACCACCGTGCTGCTCTCGAGCAAAAAACCCTTAACTACTTTATACAGGATTCCTCCGATAACCGCGGTAGGTATAAATGCCGCCAGAAGTTTCAAGTAAATATCCCCGCCCCTGATCAGCGTCTTCCAGTACAAGACCGCTACCGCCAGAATCGCTCCAAGTTGAATGGCTATCTCGAAGCTTTTTACGAACTCCGTCTGCGAGATCCCCAAATACCGGGCCGTAAGCATAAGATGTCCGGTAGAAGAGATAGGCAGAAACTCGCTCACCCCTTCAACAACCCCGAATATTACTGCCTGTACTATATTCATATTTACAGAAGAGCTTCCATCGCCTGCGGCAGGACAGCCTCAAGGCTGATAATTTTGCCTGTTACCGGATGCTTAAACTCCAGAGTATGCGCGTGCAAACACAAACGCTTGACCTTAATAGTAAAGTCCTTACGGAAGGCGAACCTTGTTTCACCCATTATTGGATTCCCCAACTGCTTGAAATGGATTCTGACCTGATTGGTGCGGCCGGTGACCGGACTGACTTCGACCACTGAAAAGCCTTCTTTCTTACCTATTACCTTATATCTGGTCAGAGCGCTTTGGCCTTCAATAGGATCCTTCATCTCGCCTTCGCTCTTTGTGGGGTACCCTCGGACAAAAGCAATGTATGTTTTCGAAACTACACGCGCCTTAAACTCATCCATCATCTTTTGCTGGATAGACTTTCCTTTTGCATAAATCACCAACCCGGAAGTATCCCTATCCAGGCGATGGCAAGGATGCAGGCGATAAGTAATACCCTTCTCAATCAGATCATTATTCAAAATACTTGTCAAAGTACGGGATTCATTCTTTGGGGTA
Source organism: Candidatus Omnitrophota bacterium (assembly GCA_026387455.1). GTDB lineage: Bacteria > Omnitrophota > Gorgyraeia > Gygaellales > Profunditerraquicolaceae > JAPLLR01. Next base: position 22,502 of record JAPLLR010000015.1, read on the forward strand.
GGGATAGTCAGAAGCCCTGAGGGTTTGTCCGCAACCACCAGCCAATCATCCTCAAAGACTATGGGGATGTTATGCATTAAACTATTTCCAGCATCCGGTCAATGGCTTTCTTGGCGCGCTGGCGGATATCATCAGGAACCTTTACTTCTTCCTTGAGTTCCTCAAGCGCCCAAAGTATCTTCTCCTGGGTAGTGCGCTTCATATTCGGGCATACCGCACGCTCTGATGCCGGATAGAACTCCTTATTCGGGTTGTCCTGTTTAAGACGGTAGATCAATCCCACCTCGGTTCCGACTATAAATTCGGTGGCTTCATTTTCTTTAGCATATTTAGCCATCTGGCTCGTAGAAAGCGCCACATCCGCGAGCGCCACTACCTGGGACAGGCATTCCGGATGCACCATAACCTTGGCAAAAGGGTGAAACTTCTTCTCTCTTTTTATATCTTCGGGAAGAATTTTGATATGCGTAGGGCAGTAGCCATTCCAAAGAATAAGTTTCCTGCCGGTCTGCTTGGAGACATAATCCGCTAGATACTTATCCGGCACAAAGATTATCTCTTCTTCGTTCTTCAGATAATTTACCACCGCGGTAGCGTTGGTAGAAGTGCAGCAATAATCAAGCTCGGCTTTTACCTCGGCGGAAGTGTTCACATAACCTACGGTAACCGCCTTGGGGTGCTCTTTCTTAAGCTTCCTCAGATCGCTGACATTCATCATATTGGCCATAGGACATCCAGCAAGGATATCCGGAACAAGGACTTTTTTATCGGGAGACAGAATAGACGCGGTCTCAGCCATAAAATGTACCCCACAGAAGACTATTACCTCGGCATCAGTCTTAGCGGCGATACGGCTTAACTCTAAAGAGTCGCCTCGGAAATCCGCCACATCCTGCACTTCGGGAAGCTGATAATTGTGCACCAAAATCACAGCCTTGCGCTTCTTCTTAAGCTCATTTATCTTGTCCTCTAATCCTCTAAACTCCTTATTATTTACCATATTACCCTCTCGATTATCCCACCGCCCAGAACCGCACCACCCTGATAAAAGACTGCAGATTGCCCGGGTGTGACGGCAAACTGCGGTTCATTAAATCTAACCTTTATTTTATTCTTAACTGGTAAAAGAACTGCTCTTACTTCTCTGTGATTATATCTTATCTTAACCGATGCCGCAATCTTCTTTTTTGGCATAGGGCCTGTAAAATGCACATCTTTTACTAAAAACTCTTTTTGGAAGGCCTCTTCTTTTGCTCCGACCGTAATAGTGTTCTTCCTGGCATCAATCTTAGTGATGTACAACGGATACCTCCAAGCAATACCCAGTCCCTCCCGTTGGCCGATCGTATATAAAGCAATTCCCTTATGCTCTCCCAAAATCACACCCTCTGTGTTTACTACCGGGCCGGGTTTGAATTCCTTGCCAATGTAATCTTTAAGGAACTTGCGATAGTCATTATCCGGCAAGAAACAGATCTCCTGGCTACCGGGCTTTTCCGCTACCGCAAGATCAAATTTTCTGGCTAATTCTCTGACCTCTATTTTAGTGTAATCTCCCAGAGGAAATTGCGCAGATTTAAGTTGTTTCTGATTAAGACGGTATAAAAAATAAGACTGGTCTTTAAATTGATCCTTGGCTTTCTCTAAAAAATATACTTTCTTGCGCCTTGCCCCTTGACCCTGATTCTTGCATAATGCCCAGTAGCTAAATACCTGGCATCCAGAGAAATAGCTTTTTTAAGCAACTCGCCGAACTTGATAAACTGATTACAGCGCACGCAGGGATTAGGCGTCCTGCCGGCTAAATACTCGGCGCAGAACTCTACTATCACTTTCTCCTGCAGGGCTTTTTGCAAATTTAGCACATAATGTTTGATGCCTAATTTGTGCGCTACCCGCCGGGCGTCTTCAATCGCCTGCGGGCTACAGCAAGGAAGCGACTTACGCGAGCCATCGGAAAAATTAAAACACATAGTAATACCTATAACTTCGTAGCCCTGCTCAACCAATAAGACTGCAGCCACTGAAGAATCCACCCCACCGCTCATCGCGACAACTACTCTTTTTTTATTCATGTATTTATGTTGTTTTCCTAGCCGTTAACTATATAAAACGAGGCCCGAGCATCAAAAGATGTCGGGCCTCGATTTTATTGCTTATGTTTCAGGTTATACCTTTGATACCTTTGTCGCCTGGTCACCCTTGGGGCCTTTTTCAATCTCAAACTCGACCTCTGCGCCCTCCTCTAGGGATTTATAACCGTCACCCTGAATAGCGCTAAAGTGCACAAACACGTCAGGACCATTCTCAGGAGTAATAAACCCGTAACCCTTTTGGTTTGAAAACCACTTTACTTTTCCTCTTGCCATTTCTGTGTTACCTCCTTCCATTTGAATTTTACGTCAGGGAGCGATTCAAGTCCCCCAGCTTTATAGGAAAAGCTGGGGTGTCGCTTTCCGCGACAAAAAAACCGCAAGGCGAGTTGCTCTTTGCCTTACGGTCGAAAGTTTCCACTCCCTCATTCATTACAAAAGAAAGTATATACGAAACCCTTCTCTTGTCAACTATTTTCTCTAATTTTAGTGAGCAGGCATTTTATGGAGCGAACATAAAATGTAGCCCTTTAGGGCGTCTGCGAACTATCCCGTCGAGCGCATTTTGCGAGACGGGACGACCGAATACCCAGACTTAAGGTTAAAATATCCCAGTACTTTTACCCTGGCGTCGGACTTAGCCACCAGGCAATCATGATACTTCTTCATGAAACGATCATGGTAACTCTTTGCCTTCCATTCATATACAGAAATGTATTGATTCTTACGGTCAACGCGTTTCATCGTGCGATAAGCTATAAACCCCTTAGTCTTGCGAGCATAAAACACCCACATTTTGTTGTCTGCGTGGTATTTAGCGACTTCTTTGGGCTGGATTTCAAATAATACTAAATGTAAAAACAATTAACCCTCCTTCAGCTTAACCTCCACCAGACCGCGCACAGAATTGCAAGCAAATATCTTATCCGCCTTACGCAGATCGCCTACAGTCAGGGTCTTCTCCCTAGCCTTACCTATATCAAGCAGGTGCTGGCGGAATATCCCGGGAAGCAGGCCGCAAGTAACCGGCGGCGTATAGAACCGGCCGTTCTTTTGGACTATTATATTGGAAATCGCGCCTTCTGCAACTTCATCGCGGGTATTCAAGAAAATAACATCAAAATATCCTTTTGCCGCGTAATACTTATGCTGATTGTCATAAAGAGCGCGGTTAGTGGTCTTATGATACAGAAATTTATTCTCCGGGTCAACTTTATGCTTTGATATCGCTATATATCTGACTTGCCGGCTCGGGTCACCGGTAATCACGTAACACTCAAAACTGGCTTTACCACCATTATCCATTAACAAACGCACTCTGCATCGAACCTCTGGCTTAAATTTATTTTCCAGGCGCCTCAATTCTAAAAGTATCTTCGGCTGGCTAAAAGAAAAATCAAAATACTTTGCGGATCGCTCCAGCCGCTTTAAATGCGCATTCAGAAAAGTATATTTCTCGTCCCAAAGCATAGTCTCCAGCAACCGAAAAGAGCTCTGTTCACTAGTCAAAAAATCCGCCTTGAGCAAACATTCCTTAAACTCCTGCTTCGGATCGGAATCAATCACGATACCGCTACCTGCTCCCATCTGGCCCCTGCCGCCGGAAATGGATAAAGTGCGTATAGGCATATTGAATACCGCCTTGTTTCCGGGTGAAATAAACCCTAACGCCCCGCAATAAATATTACGGCTGCTTTTTTCCAACTCTTCGATGATCAGCATGGTGCGAATCTTGGGCGCTCCGGTGACTGAGCCTCCGGGAAAAATATTACGAAAAATATCCTGATAGCCGATACCATTTCTTAAAGTGCCACTTACCGTAGAAGTCATCTGAAATAAAGTATTATATTTTTCTACCTCAAAAAGCCGTGAGGTATTTACACTACCGGTTTTGCAAATCCGGCCCAAATCACTGCGCATAAGGTCAACGATCATCAGATTCTCGGCGCGGTTCTTAAAACCACTGATAAGGCTATGGATATTATCTTTATCCTCTTCGATATTCTTTCCCCGCTTGATGGTACCCTTCATTGGTCGGGAATAAATCTTCTCTCCGTCTCTACGGAAAAACAACTCCGGAGATAAAGATATGACTACCTCATCGTCCATACGGCAAAACGCAGAATAGGAAACCTGCTGGCGCTTTTTCAACTCTTCATAGAGCGCAAAAGCGGAACCTGAAAATTTAAAATCGATTTTTCCGGTAAAGTTTACCTGATAGGTATCTCCGTCGCGGATAAACTTTTTGATCCGCCGGATCTTTGCGGCATATTCAGTTTCTTTGTAATTAAACCTTGTGTTGCTTACGCTGAAAAAATTTTCTCCTCGGCCAAAAAGCTCATCCTTTCTACTGAAAAGCACCGACTTCTTGAAAACAGCAAGATGAATCAGGGGATAGACGGATTTGCGCGGGATTTGAAATGAGGACGGCTCAAAATAATAGCCTAGCTCGTAAGCAAAGTAGCCGGCAAGATAATGCGTGCGCGAATAGGACTCGATTTTCCTGAACGCTTCATCGACCTGGTCATACTCATAGATCTTGATCAGATCAACGGGATCAGCAAAAATATAATTCGCCTTATTCTCACCGTCCCTGCGCACCGACTCAAACAAAAACTCGTATTTCATTCGCTTATTGTACCATTAATTAGCAATAAAATAAGTACTCATGGCTGGTCGGCTTGTCTTGTTTCTCGCAGGGCTAGGGTTAGCGCCTGCCTTGTCCTGTTTCTCGCGGGGGCGCTCGTTTTGCCCCTGCGAGACAAAACTTCGCTCGGCCTGCGGACCTCGCTCTCACAGAGCATCTAGATAGCGGGTGATCCATGCCCGCTCGGTTCCTCGGACGCCCCGCTCGAAATCAGTCCAAGTCAGCCGCTAACAACAAGCTTGCTGATAAATGGTAGGTTTAGCGGGTGGCTTGGCTTGATCCGAGCACGGCAAAAAGCCGC
>JAPLLR010000037.1 GCA_026387455.1 Candidatus Omnitrophota bacterium
CCTTATAATCCACATCTCCGCTATATCCCTGCATCTTAGTCCGGCCGTGGATAAACAAACCATCCACTCCGGCATCCTCAGCTAATAGCGCCACTTCCCTAGCATTCACCGAATTTTTGTCCCAGCCTGAACGGATTTTGACTGTAACCGGAAGGCCTTTCTTGGAGTGTTTGACTACCAACTTAAGCAGCTTATGCAACAGCTTGGGATCCTTAAGCAGGCTTGCCCCTTCACCGCGACGCGCAACTTTCTTTGCCGGACAGGCAGCATTAAAGTCTAAGAGATCAAATTCATACTTATTCAACACCCCCAGGGCCTTAAGGATATACTCCTCCTCGCACCCTAATAGCTGCACACCCAAAGGCCTGTCTTCAGGATGAGTGCTGAGCATCTGTAAAGTCCTTTTGCTCTTAAAGCCCATAGAGCGACAGTTGATCATCTCCACAAACCCCAAATTGGCGCCAAAACTGCGGTTAAGCATACGAAACGGCAGATCGCTGATCCCGGCTAAAGGAGCGAGGATCAACCTAGACTTTAAATGTAGCTTTCCAATAGTAAGCATATTAAAATTGAACGGGGACATATCCCGTCAGATAATTTTACTTAAGAACCCTAGGGATGTGTCCCCGCCAAAGCTACCCCGCTAAAGCTAAATTATATATTTCTCGTCTTTAATCAGCGGATTATTCTTTATCGCCTGCGAAATCTCTGCCGGCATGCCCTGCTTGTTCAGCCTAAAATACATATAATTTTTATAACCCTCTACCCCCGGCTGGTCAAAAGCATTGACCTCGAGAAGCTCGCCCTCAAAAGCAGTGGCTAACTCAAAGAAAAACAGCAGCGCTCCCCAATGATAAGGTGATATTTCCGGCATAATGATCGTGCAATTAGGACGTGACTCGCGCACTAAGGCCCACTCCGTGGCCTCCTGCGCCAGCTTTATAAGCTCAGAATAACGCTTACCGGATAGGATATCGTTTTTGCCCGGAATCTTCAAGTCTTGCCGGAATTTATCAACCCGGATAAAGGTAATTACCTTATTGTTCTCTCCCTCGATATTATTCTGCTGAATAGAGTGCAGGTCGTTGGTGCCGCGGCAGGAAATCGGAGTGCGACCAACATTGACGATATTCTTAGGATCTCTATCCCAATCCTCTTTACCACCACTGGAAACCTGAACTTTCCTAGCATACTTTTTGCCCAGGCTCTCCGCCAGTAGCTGCACATACCAGTCTGCGGTGGATTTTAAGGTCTCAGAAAATGGCATAAGTATGGCAAGAGATTTACCTTTATTTCTGTAAAGGATGTTGTGCAAAACCGCATAAAGAAAAGCGGGGTTCTTAGTAAGATCCTCTTTGCTGCATCTCCTGCCCATCGCCTTTGCGCCATCAAGCACTTCCTGTATATCTACATTGATTATCGCAAGGTGCAAAAGCCCCATATTCAATTCCGAGAACCTTCCCCCTACGCCCTTTAATAAAGGAAGGCTCCTGAAGCTCTGCTCATCTTTTTCCTGCTCGGCATTCACCTTTGAGCGCAGGCTTCCTGACTCAGGGTCAGTAATAGCGACAATCTGACGGCCGTAGTTTTTTCCCACATGCTCTTTAAGCCACTCCTCAACCACCATGAAAGCAGCTTTGGCCTCGGTAGTCTCACCGGACTTAGAAATCACAATAACAAAAGTCTTACGGGGAACAAGATGCTCAAGCAGCACACTCAATGTATCCGGGTCAAGATTATTTCCCTCAAAATATATCCGCGGTCCGCCCTTCCTCACTGCGGAGAACTCGTTATAATATGGGGGGCACAACGCGTCCTGTGCAGCCTTAAGCCCAAGGTAAGAGCCTCCGATACCCAGCGAGATCACGTTGTCGTAGCGCTCGGATATCTCGTTTCCCAGGATCTGAATCTCCTTTATTAACTTCTTATCCTGCAAAGGCAGCTGGGTCCACTCTAAGCCTAGCTTGACCCTGTTGCGCGAATCAGCTATGATCTTGACCAGATGCTCTTCAGCCTCACGCACATCTTTAGACATTGCCTCAAGATCAGAATCTTCGACCCCGTGAGCTTTCCCGACGCTAAAACTGAACATGTTATTAAAATCAAACTTAATATCCGGCATTTCCTACTCCTTATGTATTTTTGATATGTTTAAAAAATTTTCAAAAGATTAAGCCCGGTTGCAGGGTCAATGGCTTTAGTAGCCCTGACGCCTTTCAACTCAAAAATTACCGCTTCAATTACCAAAAAAACTTTTGATTTTCCCCTTACACAGCCGGTGAGTACTTTCTTTTTCTTGCCCATACTGCTATGAATATGTATCTGGGGCCCGAGATTATTGGTGAATATGCTTCCGATTCCCATCACTTCCCAAGCATCTTTAAAGGTAACCTTATTCGGCTCAGGTGGAATCACCGGCTTTTTAGGCCCGGTAACCAGATCGCCTTTCTTAAGCGCCCCCAAAAACACCATGGTGGCTGCTTTAATTTTCTCTTTTCTCACTAACTCAGCAAGCTTATCCAGCAGGATATCGTCATCCTCAAACTTAGCCACAAATATCCTGCCGATAGAACCTTTAGTATATTTCATCAATAGTTTTCCGCTAAAACCTCAAAATACGCCTGAGGATGCTTGCAGGCAGGGCACTCTTTAGGGGAATCCATACTCTCAAGCACCAGTCCGCAGTTGATACAATGCCACTTCACCGCCTGTTTCTTTTTGAACACCTCGCCGTCAGCCACATTATTGATCAACTTACGATAGCGGGCCTCGTGGAATTTCTCAACCTTTGCCACCTGCTCAAATGACCTAGCTACTTCAGGATAGCCTTCGTCTCTGGCAGTTTTGGCAAAATCCTGATAAATAACTGTCCACTCCATATTCTCACCTGCCGCAGCCGCCTCCAGATTGCTCAAAGTGCCCCTAATCGAACCTGCCGGATAAGATACGGTGATCTCCACATCCCCGCCTTCAAGATGCTTGAAAAATATTTTAGCGTGTTCTTTCTCATTTTCCGCGGTCTCGGTAAAAATATTGGCAATATGCTCAAAACCTTCCTTACGAGCGGCACCAGTAAAATAAGTGTAGCGATTACGTGCCTGAGACTCTCCAGCAAAAGCCTTCAATAAATTCTGTTCCGTTTTGCTGCCCTTGATGGATTTACTCATCGATCCTCCTCATTAAAGCTGATTCTCAATCCTCTCCATTATCTTCATCTCTGCTTCCTTATCAGGCGAAACACCGCCTACCCGCACCTCGATGCGCTGAGTAGTCTTACTGATACGGTGGATATCTACCCAAACAGTCTTACCATCGGTATATTTACCGATGATCTGCGCGACATCGTCTTTTACGGTCTCTTTATCAATATCGATCTTAAGCGACTTGAGCGAACTCTTCACCGCGCGCACACAAGCTTCCTGCGAAGCGCGAAACTCCTGTGTAAGTTTTCCGGAAAGCCAGGTAGCTGTCCCTGCCCCGCCTGCAGCACCCGCCAATAAAGCCACGCATCCGTAAATATTAGCTAAAAATAAGACCATCACCGCAAAAACCGCTATTTTTCTGATCATATCCTTCCACCGCCCCTTTCTGAACCGCCCTCATTAAACTGTTTTAACTGCGACTGCATATTCAATACCAGTTCCATCAAATGCTCCTTAGTCAGGACCAACTGGACCACCGGGGTCACCTTGTTGCTCGGCGGATGTGTTACTCCAAAACTTATACAGAACTCCCGCGGCGTATGACTGATAATGTGGGCATTGGTAAACTTCGGCTCAAAAATGGGCGGAAAATCCCATGCCTCGTAAGGATTCCTTATCTCGTCTGCCATTCTAAACCTCCTTGTGCAGCAAGCACAACACTGGCTTATCCTATAACCCCAGAGGGGTAGCCCTTCCTATACCTTTTAAGGAAGGGGCTAAAGCCAGGTGTATTATGGTCTCACTTAAAATACGGACAATTAGCAAATGTGGTGCCGCTTCCCCGCAGCAACCTAATGGGTATACAATGAAACTCCTTGCCGGAAAGCGTCTTCTGCTTTCCTAGCCTATTCTCATATATCTTACAATAGTATTTATTATTACTGTCGGCAGCAAGGTTAACGCAAGGGTCACCGTTGGAGGCCCCGCAGCAGGCTCCGCACCTGGTACACATTGCCTCATAGGCCTCACGCCTTTCTTTTTGTTTTTCAGTATAAATGAGATCGTCCATTGTTTTGATTATACTACTTTGTTGCAAAATTACCAAAGAAAAAAATGGGGACGGTTCTGATTAATAAATAGAACCGCCCCCATTATTTGCAAAAGACTATTCTTCCTGATTAAGAACGTCTAAATAGGTTTTATCTATGGGTGTCTCTTCATCGTTATAATCCGTCCCGGAACTTTTCCATATGGTCTTTCCTTCAAAAGTATCGGCATCCTGCATCATGTCCCCGGATAAACGACTGCCTGAGCCCTCCTGTGAATTAAGCACTTCTGCCGCCGCATCATCTTGGGCATTAAAAGCAGCACCAAAGGTGTTATCAACCTTATTCTGCATCCCCTTTATGCTCTGATTGTCAAATCCAGTACTTATTAAATCTTGCTTTAGTTCGCGTTTAATCTGCCCCCCGGCATCCTGAAAATCGTCTGCCAAGCATACAGAGCCAAAAAGAAATATAATCGACAATATAAAAAATACTTTTTTCATCAATATTATTTTACTACGAAATACATGATTCTGCAAGGAAAAATCAAGGGCGAGCTATTGCGAAAAATCAGTTTCGAGGAAGCGTTTCTGGGCCTCAGTGAGGGAATTGCTCAGCTTTCTTTGCGCCCTGTCAAGAGCGCGAGCAAACACTTTTTCGCAAGATATGCCTTGAATGTATTTAGAAGAGTTTATGTTTATGCTTACGCTTATAGGGCTGCTAATAAACGCTGGCTGCGGCCTTACATCGAAAGCAGTTTCCAAAAAGCGCTTCTGGGACTCAGTGAGGGAATTGTCCAGCTTGTTTTGGGTTCTACCAAGAGTGCGGACAAGCACTTTTTCGCAAGATGTGCCTTGAATATGATTAGGAGAGTTTATACTTTCGCTTATAGAGCTGCTAATAAGCACTGGCTGCGGACTTGTATCAATTTTAGTTAACGTGGGCAAATTATTTGCCCACCCATAGTTAAGCAGTATTAAAGCAAATATTGCCGGGATTAACAACAACCTACACATCAACACCTCCATAAGTATGCTTAAATCTAACACATACTTAAGGAGCGGGCAAGGCTAAATCAGCCGAATTAGAAAGCCCTTTCGAATCTCTATCCCTCTTCGGCGTATGCTTTCTCATATAGCTCTTGGAACGCCTACCCTGCTTGTAACCGGCCTTTTTGCTCCTGTCGTGAATAGATGTCTGCTTGGAATTGGCCGGACTGACATTAAGATCGCGGCCTAAAAAATCCCTACCATTCAAAACAGATATTGCAGTCAGCGCCTGCTCTTCATTAGGCATGACTACAAACCCGTATCCCCGGGATTTACGGCCGCCTTTTTCCATTACCACCGACACTGAATCGACTTTGCCGAATCCTTTAAACAGACTACGGATATCTTTCTCAACAGCTTCAAACGGAAAATTCCCCACAAAAATATTCATTGTATCTTTAATTATACAGCTTTAAACATAAAACCCAAGCATAATTTACGCAAGATAACTTATTGCATCTGTTATCTTTTATGATAGAATATAATCGTCTTATAAAAAGGAGCTGGGTAATGAAAAAGTTTAATTTATCGTTATTTGCTTTAGCTTTGCTAGCGAACGGGTGTTCGGGATTTATGATGCAAAGTAACCGAGAATCCACCACCACTGAGCCCATTTCAAGCACATCCTACAAGGTGACTTTCTGCGGAGCGGGATACATGCCGAAAGCTAAAGCCGAAAACATGGCGCTTCAGCGAGCCAGCGAACTTACGCTTAAAAAAGGTTACACTCATTTTGCAGTCTTTGAGAAATCAGACAAGTCAGAAATGGATCAGCTTGAAGATGTATCCCGTAAATCCTACCTTCAGGGCGTTAAACAAACTTCCGGAGAAAATCTTGCCGGACAGCAAAATCTAGTGCGGCCAAAGATCATTTTAAAGATCCAGCTTTATAATCAAAATGACTCCACTGTCAATGCAATTGACGCCAAACAATATCTGAGCGATAACTCTCCGTAGAATAAAATTTATTATCAAATAAAGAGCCTGTCACTTAACAGTGACAGGCTCTTTTTGCATGCATTTATTTTACAAATACCCCAACATCCACTAGCTTTTCGATTGTCTTCTTTTTTGCCGCTTTTTTATTCTAGATCTATACGGAGTGCATAAGACATCCGCAAAAGAAGAAATCCTATTGTTTTCATAGGGAAAATCCTTACATGTAACAGGCTTTAGGCTGTAGTCCGCCTTGTGGACCAAACAAAGGCCGTCAGAGCCAAGAAAAATACACGGCTCATCTTCATAGCTGGTGCCTACCTTGAAACCCGAGGGAAACCCTTTATCTTCCTCTAAATGGAAAAAATCTCCTTTTATACCGCTCGATATGATCCTCTTAGCCTCTTCTAGATCTATCCAGGCGCCAAACCTGCAACAATCCGCCTGGGTCCTACATTCATGGCATTTGATGCTTCTTCTGGATTTTCTCTTTTTGTTTTGCTTATGGCTTGTAGACATATTCATTCCTTCTTTTATTATACTTTACCCCAACCTCTCTTTACTCCAAGCTTAAACTTAAACAAAGCCTTCGGCTTTTCAGAAGTAGCGCTTGGAGTTATTAAAAAACCCAGCCTCTCATTTCTGAATAGCTGGGTTTTTTAATTTAAGGAGCGCCGACCTACTCTCACATATCCTTACGAATACACTACCATCGGCCCTGCGGGGCTTAACTTCCGTATTCGGAATGGGAACGGGTGTTTCCCCCGCGGTAAAAGCACTCCAAATTTTCAATAGTTCTCCTTCAGGAAAACTGTCCCGGCGAATGTCTCAAAATTATTGAAAGCCCCAGGATGGGGTTGAAAAGAATTTTGAGACATTTTATGAGCCGGGACCTAATACTATCGACAATTACATACAATTTTTCGGAAAAACCACACTTTAAATCTCGAAAGAAGAGATTTTCCATTGCTTCCAATGCTTTTGCTTGGTTGGAAGCGTTAGATACATATCCCCTTCTTGCGTCGGGAATATATAAAGGCCAAGCCAATCGGCTGATTAGTACGCATTAGCTGAAATCCTTACGGATCTTACACATTGCGCCTATCGAGGTCGTAGTCTTCGACCAGCCTAATGGGGATACCTATTCTTGGGGGAGGCTTGACACTTAGATGCTTTCAGCGTTTATCCCTT
>JAPLLR010000059.1 GCA_026387455.1 Candidatus Omnitrophota bacterium
TTATCCGTTATCGCGAGTTGGGTTTTATTGATGATAATCAGAATGACCGCAAGATCGGCATCTATGATTTCATTATTCTCTTTGCAGAAAAGGCCGGTCATTTTCCTTTACTGCAGAGAATAGCAAAGGATACCGAAGTAACTATTCTCTCGCTCGGCGGCCAGCCTTCATTGCTCAGCGCCGAGTACTTTGTCGATGAAATGAAAGCCAAAGGCATTGATATACGAAAATCATTTTATACGTTCAGCCTGGTAGATTATGATACAAGCGGCTGGATCATACGCGATGCGTTTTTGAATGATTTAAGGTTTTATGGTCTGAAAAATATTTCTCATCAAGATATTGTTCTTCCTGGAATCTTTACCGAAGAAGAAATAGAGCTTAACAAATACCCAATCCCCGCTTCTCCCGCGTTAGATCCAAAAAACAAGAAATGGCTCAAGGAATCAGGCGGCATTAATGGCGAGCTCTATGGCATAGAATCGGATGCGGCGCCGCCCGAGCGTATCAAAGAGCTTTTTTTATCTAAGATAAAAGAGCTCACCGATTATCCTGAGAAGGACCGCCGCGGAAGAGCTTACTTAAGCATATCGAGCGCGCTCAATGATTATATATTAGCCAAGCTGCAAATTTAGGGGGCCCCTTATGTCAAATATTTCCGTCACCAGATCCAATACCCTTGCCACATTCATGACTGATCTTCTACACTTTAATTTTTAAATGTTCTAAAAATCAATACAAAACGATCACGTCAAATTTCTTTGGCACTACAAAATATTCTTTCCCTGATAACAGAAAATCAAAGATCTAATTGTTTTGTCTGATGGTAGGTGGAAGAGCAACCCCAACAGTCTGAAATACTTTTCCACATACCCCTTTACTTTCACTTCTTACCACAAACGTTTTGCCCTCATGAGTGATTTCTGTTTCTGCTAATAACTTAAGGTCTCTTTTAATTTCTGCCCACTCAAACCGATATCCAGCGTCTTCCAATTCCCGCTCCAATTCGGCGCGAATAACCAACGCCAAAAAACTACAAAATACATGGCCCCGTATGGTTTCATCATATTTATGAAATATCGGGCGCGTTCTTAATAATGTTTTCGTATCACGAAACACTTTCTCTACTCTCCATAAATCCTTGTAGCAGAGCGCCGTGTTACGAGCGCTCAATGTGGTATTTGTTTGTAATGCCCATATACCATCAAATTTCGCATCATCATTAATTTTATGTGTATCAAGACTAATGCCGTTTTTCTCTATGTGTACATATTTTTTATATCCCGCATTGCCAATTAATCCACCTTTGTTATTTTTTATTTTTTCAGTCAGCAATTCTACAATCGCTTCTCTGGTGTGCGCATCCTTGCGCGCTTGCTCCTCATTGTAACACACCACATATCGCCGATTATCAATCTGCATGTCCTTGACTTTCAACGGTGCGGGATCTTTGCTCATGTGCCGTGCAGGAAATATCTCCTCATAGGTTCCCGTATTACTCATGATCTTTTCTTTGACTTTTTTTACTTTTCTCATGCGTACACCCAAAATATATTCAAATCCATATTTGTTGCTTTCTAACACCGTGATTGTTTCTTTGCTGATCATCCCGCGGTCAGCAACAATACATACACGGTTTATCCCAAAACGCATCTTTAACCGGTCAACGATGGGAATGATGCTTTTTACATCAGCGGTATTCCCCGGCCACAGCTCGCAGCATACGGGTCTGCCCTCCCCATCCAGCACTACACCCAATATCATCTGTTTGAGATCAGGCCGGTTATCTTTGCTATACCCGCGCGCTCCCAAATGGGTTCCGCCCTCTCCTTCAAAATATAAACTGGTCGTATCAAAAAACACTACTCCCATCGTGCTGAATAAATCCCGACGCAGAAAAAATAATCTTTCTTCTATTTTATCCTTAATACAGCGGGGTGTAACGGGTGTTGCCCCCTCTTGTTCCGGCTTGGGTAACGCTTCTCCTAACCAGGCCATTGCTCGATATACCTGATGCAACGAGATATCCTCTGCACCAGCTATCTTATACCCCTCTTTCCATTGCTGCGCTGCTCTATCAGACCCCGGATTGAATAACCTATGTAACACCGTAAAGTATATTGCTCGCTCTACGTCAAATCCATAGCGCCTTCCTTTGAGCAGCTCCTTTACGATCACTTCTATCCCTGACTTCTTCCACAATCGATCAAATATAAGCGATGGCCCTATGCTGATGACATTGCTTTTCACGGTGTCGGTCTTATTGCTCACCAGCAATAACGCATGGTTACAGAATTTTGTTAAGGACTGCACAGTCTTTTCAAGTTGATCGCTTTGCTGCAGTACATCAAGCCGCCCCATTGTTGCAATAACACGCTGAGTTATTTTATCTTTATGACGTCGGTTCTCCACTAATTGCAGATATTCATACTTCCCCGATTTTTTAATACGCGCAAACATGCAAACCTCCTTATTGGCACTTCATAGGATACTACAGCTTGCGTCGTATTGTCAAGATTTTAGTAGGCTTTTATTGGCACTACATTTATTCGCTTTCGAAATCTCATTTTTTATGGTTTCGTCGGAAACATTTTGGACGAATCATCAAAATTGCCTATTAAGTGTAGAAGAAAAGCATGAAGAATGTGACTAAACTAAAAATCGCCAGTGATGTTATTGAGGATCTGATTCCAGAGCTTGATGATTTAGTCACCAAGATTACTAAGGCTTCCGCGGTATTCGCCGTACAGGATGATAGAAAAACCATTATGCCGGTCGATTTAGAAAAAGCTCTGGAAGATATTTTGAGACGTAAATCGCTTACCGTAAACGAACTGGTCCAAAAAATAGAACCTTTGAGTATCTTAGAGCTCAAAGATTTGTCAAAGCAGATTAAACAAAAAGCTGAAGATTTGCTCAAGCAGCGGTCCTCAAAAAACAAGAAAAGATGAACTTTAATGAGCTCTCGATAAATCTTTCCAAGAAACTCCATCTCCGCAAATCTTTTTCTCAACAGATTATTACTGTAATTCTTGATGAAATATCTAAAGAGCTTCGCAATGAAGGAAGAGTCTATCTCCAAAAATTGGGAGCTTTCCACCCAATCAACCGCCCTGCCCGGCGATGGTATGATCCCCGTTCAAAAAAGATTAAAACAAAACCAGCGTGCAAAGATGTGGTTTTCTATCCATCAAAAACACTCTTGCAAAATATCCGAATGAATAAACCTAAAGCCCCGCGCACCTTGCGGCGGCGCCGGCATGGCGGACTGTTCGCCGGTTATTCTCTGTAATTCCCCCCCGTCCCTAACACTTTCCCCCTGTGAGTTGCGCGGGCGTGCGGGCTAACGCCCGCACCGCCGCCAGAGTCAGCGTGCTCGGGGCTCAGCCCTGGTCTTCGCCTGCCTGCGCACGCTGACTCTGGCGGCAGACTGTCCGTCGGCTGCGCCTCCGTCCAGCGCCAGCTCGGCGTTGTACTTAGCTTTCTATTTTTCTTGCTTTCTTCAGCTTAAGATTGCTTGTCTTCGTGTCAATCATGCCGACTGTAGGGGCGCGCCTTTGTTAAATATTTCCTTGTTAGGTTAGAGAACAGGCGACTGGGCGGAAGCCCAGTCGCCTGTTTCCCATTGTTTTTGTTTTACTATATTCTGTTTGGAAAGCGCCCCTACAGTCGGCAGTTTTTTTGTGCTCATTTAAGTTATTCTTGTTCCAGGCTGGTCTTCCCACCAACACCCCAAATTAAAAGTTACGTTTTCTGCCTTAACGCCCATGCTCTCCATTCACTCGCTACGTTCCGACGAATTATCGCCTTTCAACATATAATGTTGAAAGGTTCGTGCTTGCAGACTATGACTTCGTCATAGACTGCAATTCGCATTCGGGACAATGTCCCTATGGCGAATCCGCACCGATAAATCGTCTCCACTTCACTCATTCATT
>JAPLLR010000064.1 GCA_026387455.1 Candidatus Omnitrophota bacterium
CGTAGAGATCTAATTCTCTGGAACTGCTTTTTGTATAGATGTCTTCGCCCACTCCGTCGATAAGTTCTTTATTAACTGACTCTTTTTTGGCTAGATACTCAACCGAAGCTATCCTTTTGACAGAAGAGTTCAGGAGCTGGAGTGAGCGCATAGAGCCGACGACGGTATAAAAAGTCTTTTCCTTACCAGACAAGAGCGAGAAATCAAGTAGTAGAAAGGCGCAGGGCATCTTGCTGTCCTTGACCTGCTCTAAGGGGTACTGAAAATTATTCTTTGAGAGAAATTCCTGAGGAAGAGAAAAGTCGGTAACTGCCCCGAAAATACATTCCGGATCCACTATCGGCTTGATCAAGCGCGCTTTTGCATTAGCGCGGTCAAATCCCAGATAAAAATTACCTTCTTTTATATGCACCACTTCCGGACGGTCCGCGGGATCGACGCTAAGTTTGAAAAAAGGTACTTTTTTCTCAAGGTTAACCACCCGCATCCAGGCCTCAATAGTCCTAGACATATTCTTTAAACAGAAATCATTTGTACCAAAGGGGACTACCTGAGCCAATCCATCAAGTAATTGGATATCCCGCTTTTTCCCGCCGATATTCTTAACCGTAACAACCCTTACCAGGCCGGCATATAAATCATTCGGGATATTAAAGTATCTTACCGCTACCGAAATACCAAGGGTGCGATTTTCTTCCTCAATAACCAATGCATGTGCCGAGATACGCATTCTGTTAGAGATATCAAAACCGCTGCTAGAAAAACCGTTATGAAAAGGCTCGTAAAACGTAGTCTTACCTGAAGAATAAATTTTTATAAAAGTGCGAAAGCCATAGGTAGACACTAACTGCCAGGCCTTATTAGCGGGAAAAAACTCGGTGATCGCCTGGTCTTTCCCGCGTGTGCCAAAGCTGGATATTGCTTGTCCGCGGTTGACATAGAAAGTCCACATGGGAATACCATACTTGCCGGAAATCCCGGGAAAAAAATTGGCAAAGGGGCGAGAATAGTTGTAATTTTCAATCACAAACTCGCCCTGCTGGTTAAGTGTATATCTGGGATTTTTCGTTTTTGACTTGCTCATTTTGCTCAAACGCCCGTAAACTCAATTTAAGGTATTTTACCTTAATTACGCCATTTGTCTATATATTTTTGTATTGACCCATTAATCTAATATTCTTTGACTTTTCAGGCATTCTCTGTTAGAATTTACGCATGTCTATAGATAAGAAAACAGTGGAATACATGGCGCACCTTGCTCGTATTAACTTGGGGGATAAGGAGTTAGAGAAATTATCCACCCAGCTCGACAGCATCCTTGATTTTATCGACACCCTGAAAAAAGTAAGTATCGAAGGAGTACCGCCTACAAGCCACGCCTTACCTATTAATAACGTCCTACGGGAAGACTCTCTTGCTGCGTCACTCCCTGCCGAAAAGACTTTTTCCAACGCTCCAAGTCGGAAAAATAATTTCTTTACCGTCCCCAAGGTAATCGAATAACAATGAACCTTTACTCACTTACCGCGCACGAACTTAATGAACTTTTCAAGGCAAAACGGGCCAAGCCGCAGGAGGCCATTGACTCGCTAAACAGTCGCATCGAAGAAGTCGAGGGAAAGGTCAAGGCCTATGTCAGGGTAAATCATCGCTCTCAGATAGATGTAAAGGGCGTCCCTGTCACCATCACAGACAATATCTGCACAGAAAACCTGTTTACCGAATGCTGCTCAAAGATACTTGAAGGGTTCAAGCCACCGTATGACGCCACAGTCATCAGGAAGCTAAAAGATGCGGGTACCACCATCTTCGACCTTAAAACGAACATGGACGAGTTTGCTTTCGGCTCTTCCACAGAGAATTCATGCTTCGGACCCACGCGTAACCCCTGGAATACTTCATGCGTACCCGGAGGCTCTTCTGGCGGTTCCGCTGCTTGCGTTGCCGCGGATGAAGCTATCTGGGCCCTGGGTTCTGATACCGGAGGCTCGATACGTCAACCGGCATCTTTTTGCGGAGTAGTCGGACTTAAGCCCACGTACGGCAGAGTTTCCCGTTACGGGTTAATCGCTTTTGCCTCCAGCCTTGACCAGATCGGCCCCATCACCAAAGACGTAGAAGACAGCGCACTTCTGACAAATATCATCTCTGGTTTTGACCCGATGGATTCTACCTCGGCTAATATCCCCGTGCCGGATTATACAAAATCTCTAGGAATTGACATTAAGGGAATAAAAATCGGCATACCTAAAGAATACTTTGTTCAGGGATTGGATCCGGAAGTAAAAATTCTAGCGCATGAGGCTATCGCTAAACTTAAAAGCCTGGGGGCGGATTACAAAGAAGTCAGCCTACCTCATACTGAATACGCAGTTCCGGTTTACTACATCATCGCCACTGCCGAAGCTAGCTCTAACCTTGCGCGCTTTGACGGAGTGCAGTACGGATTCCGCACTAAAGGGAAGATCCAAAATTTGATCGAAATGTACAAAGAGACCCGTGGCGAAGGATTCGGGGAAGAAGCCAAGCGGCGCATAATCCTGGGCACTTTCGCGCTTTCTCACGGCTATTATGACGCTTATTACCTGCGCGCCCTTAAAGTGCGCACGCTTATAAAGCAGGATTTTGACAAAGTGTTCAAAGAGTTCGATTGTATCGTGACGCCAACTTCTCCGACCACCGCTTTTAAGATTAGCGAGAAGGCGGAAGACCCGCTAGAGATGTACCTGTCGGATATCTACACTATTTCCGCTAACCTAGCAGGGATACCCGCAATTTCTATCCCCTGTGGATTCACTAAGGATAATCTGCCGGTAGGACTGCAAATCTTAGCCAAGCCTTTTGCCGAAGAGAAACTTTTCACAGTGGCGCATGCGTATGAGCAAAACGCAGGATGGTATAAGATTAAACCAAAGTTATAAATATGTCTTACGAAGTCGTCATAGGATTGGAAGTACATTTGCAACTGAAGACCAGGACCAAAGCCTTCTGCGGCTGCTCAACAGAATTCGGTGCAGAGCCGAATTCTCAGGTCTGCCCAGTCTGCCTGGGATTCCCGGGGTCTTTGCCGGTTTTCAATTTAACCGCGCTTGATTACGGCATTAAGGTGGCTCTGGCTTTAAATTGCACAATACAAGAACACACCAAATTCGACCGCAAGAATTATTTTTATCCCGACCTACCAAAAGCCTATCAAATATCCCAATACGATCTGCCACTTTCCAAAAACGGCCACATCGATGTTGAATTGAAGCAAGGGCCTAAACGGGTGGGAATCACCCGCGTACACATGGAAGAGGATGCGGGAAAGCTGATCCACCAGGATGATTACAGCTGCGTGGATTATAACCGCACAGGCATACCCTTGCTTGAAATCGTCAGTGAGCCGGATATCCGTTCGCCTGAAGAAGCGTATCAATACCTTGTGACTTTAAAAAGCATTATTGCTTACCTCGACGTTTCAGACTGCGATATGGAAAAGGGTTCATTGCGCTGCGACGCCAACATCTCACTGCGGCCTGCCGGTCAAATTGAACTCGGCACTAAAACCGAATTAAAAAACCTGAACTCTTTTAAAGCTGTAAAAGACGCCCTGAACTTTGAGATAATGCGCCAGACACAAGCCCTCGATGGCGGCGTAAAGATACTCCAAGAAACCCGTCTCTGGGATGAGAAAGTGCAGCAGACGATTTCCATGCGCACCAAAGAAGGGGCCCAGGATTACCGCTATTTTCCTGAGCCAGACCTACCTGAGATTAAGATTACTCAGGAAAAAATCAACGAAGTGAAATCGAGTCTTCCGGAATTACCCCATGAGAAAATGCTGCGCTTCACAAAAGAGTACGGATTATCTGTTTACGACGCCGGCATACTTGTCTATTCCAAGGCTGACGCTTCCTATGCTGAAGAGTGTATGAAAGCTTACTTCAGCAAGGATAAAAAAGCCGTAGCCAACTGGTTTAACGGAGCGCTGCTATCCGAAGCCAACGCCAGAAACTCATCGTTATCCGGTTTAAAAGTCGCGGCCGCGAATCTTATAGAGCTGATCGGTTATGTTGATAGAGAAGAAATCTCCAATTTGACTGCCAAGGTAGTTTTAACCGAAATGATTGACACAAAGAAAACCGCGGGGACAATAATCAAGGAAAAGAGCCTTATCCAGATATCCGATACAGGAGCGTTGGATAAGATCGCCAGGCAAATAATCGAAGAAAATCCCAAATCAGTAGCGGATTTTAAAACGGGAAAGAATAACGCCCTGATGTTTCTGGTCGGACAAGTAATGAGAAAATCGGGGGGAAAAGCAAACCCAAAGGTTGTGCAGGAAGTCTTGAAAGGGAGGCTTACTAATGCGTAAACGTTTGATAATTCTGTTGGTCTTTATAACCGCGGCATTTGCGCTTAATTCAATTGCCCGGTCAGAAATAGAATTGAAAAAGAAGGATGCCCTCTACAAACAGGTGGAGCTTTTCTCCGACACCCTGGCGATCATTGATTCAGAGTATGTTGATGACACCAAGGCCAAGGACCTGATCTACGGCGCCCTGAAAGGGATGCTAGGCTCCCTTGACCCCCACAGCCAATTCATGGATCCCGAAACATACAATGAGCTAAAAGTGGATACAGAAGGAAAATTTGGGGGATTAGGAATTGAGATCACTGTCAAAGACGGCCTACTTACGGTAGTTTCGCCTATTGAAGATACGCCCGCATGGAAAGCGGGGATAAAATCAAATGACCGGATCGTAAAGATCAACAACGAGCTTACGCGCGATATGACCCTGACTGACGCTGTAAAGAAAATGCGCGGTAAACCCGGAGAACAGGTCAATCTCACCGTTCTAAGGGAATCGGATAAGAAACTAATTGAATTTAAGATCATTCGCGACATCATCAAGATCAAAGATATAAAAGTAGCTCAGGTTTTGGAAGACGGTATTGGGTATATCCGTTTGGTGGAATTCCGCGAAAACACGGCCGGCCAATTCAATATTGCCCTTGCAAAACTGAACAAAGAAGGAATGAGCGCTTTAATACTAGACCTGCGCAATAATCCCGGAGGGCTTCTGGATGTAGCGGTAAAGGTAGCCGAGCAGTTTGTGGACAACGGGAAAATGATCGTCTACACCAAGGGAAAAAAGAATAATCAAAACCTGGAGTTTATATCCCACAATACCCATCCGATAAAAAACCTGCCCATGATCGTACTGATAAACGAAGGGTCTGCCTCAGGCAGCGAGATCGTTGCCGGCTGCCTGCAAGACTACAAGCGCGCGATCATCATGGGAGTCAAGTCATTCGGAAAGGGTTCGGTGCAAACAGTCATACCCTTAAGCGACGGTTCAGCACTTCGGCTGACCACAAGCAAATATTTCACCCCTTCCGGCAAAGTAATCCACGGAAACGGGGTAATCCCGGATATTGTCGCGGAAGAAGCCAAGATCGAACCGATAGAAAACGGCAAGCCCAAAGAAGAAAAATCAAAAAACGTTTTTGATGAAATGCCCAATATAAATAAAAGCGTAAAAGAATCTAAAGGCTTCAACTACAAACCCGACGCCCAAATCATGCGCGCGGTGGACGTTCTGAAAGCGCTGAAGTTTTATAAACAAATTAAAGCTGATGACGCGAAGAAAAGCTAAGAGAAGCAGCCGTAAAAGTACCAAGCCGGGCACAGAAGAAAAATACAAAGCCTTCAATGCCTTTCTGATGCTGGTCATCCTGCTTTTTGTCCTTTTTTTTATAGCCCAAATGCCAAAGCGAGAGCGGGTTCCCAAAATAAAAGCTCCAGCTGCTACGCCAATAGCTAAAATTTCTGAGCCGCCTGACACCATTACACCACCGGCAATAAGCCCAGTAATACAAACTCCGAAACCTACGTCCACTCCCGGCCCCACCATAGTCGCCCAGAAACCGGCTGAACCTTCTAAAAAAACAACTGCCGCGACCGCTGGCAGACCGCACACCACAGTAAAAACTACGGCTACTAAAACACCTCCGGCCCCGGCCGCAAAAAAATCTGTAAATTTCGCAAAAAATAAACCTTTAACGGTAAAAACCGCATCTGCAATTGGGAGCGCGCTAAAACCCTTAGCCCCAACAATCCCTAAACTGGCGCCTGTAAAACCTAAACCTCCTGAGAAAACTTTACCTCCTGCGGCAATAATACCTGGCTCTTTGGAACAACTAAAAGGTAAGATCGCCATTGTCCTTGATGACTGGGGGTACCACGCTAACAGTCCGGACACACTCAACGCCAAACTTTATCCCCTTACCGCCGCAGTCATTCCTAACCTTAACCACACCCGCTCCGTAATAAAACAGCTCCATGAAAACGGATACGAAATAATCCTACATCTTCCCATGCAGCCGAACGAGTTAATGAACCTGGAACCTAATACCATTACTGTAGATCTGAATGAGGGAGAGATCAAAAGAATAGTTGACCAAGACCTTACCGAAATCTCTTACGCAAAAGGGATCAATAACCACATGGGCTCCCAGGCAACCTCGGATTTACGTACCATGGTGCCAATATTTAAAGAGTTGCGCAGAAATCACCTTTACTTTCTAGATAGTTTTACATCTTCCGATTCCGTGTGTGAGGACCTTGCGCAGAAGCTGAAGGTCGCTTTCGTTAAACGCGACGTATTTATCGATAATGAATCCGATCCGGAGTACATCCGCGGACAGATCGCCAAACTGAAATCACTGGCAAGTGTGCGCGGCTGGGCCATCGGTATCGGACATGACCGCAAGAACACTCTTGAAGTACTGCGGGAAGAGCTGCCTAAAATTAGAAATGAAGGTTATGAATTGGTATATGTCTCGGAGTTGGCTCAATGAACGTATTAGGAATTGAGACTTCTTGCGATGAAACTTCAGTAGCTGTAGTCAAGAACGGTTTACGCGTGCTTTCCAACACTGTTTGCTCAAGCCTAAACTTCCACAGCAAATACGGTGGAGTCATCCCGGAAATCGCCTCACGCATGCAGCTTGAGACTATTACCCAAGTTGCGCAGGATGCGCTTAAAGTTGCGCGTGTGTCACTAAAAGATATCCGTCTGATCAGCGTGACCAGCGGACCCGGTCTTTTAGGGTCATTGCTAGTTGGCATCTCTTTCGCAAAATCTTTAAGCTTAAGCTACGACATCCCGCTTATCGGAATAAATCACGTACACAGCCACCTGTATGCTAATTTTCTTAATGCTTTAAGCCCAAGGCTTCCTTTTGTAGCACTTGTGGTCTCCGGTGGCCACACCAGTTTGTTTTATGTGAAAGATTTCCATGAAATTGAGACCCTAGGTGAGACTCAGGATGATGCCTGCGGAGAAGCTTTTGATAAAGTAGGTAAACTCCTGGGCATGGGATACCCCGGTGGACCGCTTATCGAAAAAATGGCTACTCTCGGGGATACCGGGAAATTCAAGTTTCAATGCTCCGGTACAAATAGGCCTCTAGACTTCAGCTTCAGCGGCATAAAAACCGCAGTGCTTTACAAGGTTCAAGGAAAAAAGCTAAAACTTAAAGAGAAGCGAGACATCGCTGCCTCTTTCCAAGAGGTAGTAATCGACACGCTTATCAGAAAAGCAATGCTTGCGTGCAAAATAAAAAAAACAAAGAACCTGGTCATCGGCGGCGGTGTAGTGACAAATAACCGGCTTAGAGTTAAGTTCCTAGAAGAAGCAACTGGAATCAAATGCTTTTTTCCACCTAGAATACTTTGCCTGGATAACGCGGCGATGGTTGCGGGATTCGGGTACCAGCTTTTCAAAAAAGGCCAACGTAGCGGATTGGATTTAACAGCAGAATAGCCCAGAAAGGGCACACCCGTTTATCCTTTTAAACGGGGTGTAACTCAGAAAGGATAAGCATGCTTACAGATAACGATATCATGATTCGCTCAGTCTTAGCGGTAACATTAAGTGGACTGATCGGTTTTGAGCGTCAGATGCACAAAAGGCACGCCGGCCTGCGCACTCACATCCTGGTGTCGCTTGGGTCATGTCTTATCATGTTGACATCGCTATATGTTTTTGATATATATAAAGATGTGACATCGTTGGATCCTTCGCGCATAGCCGCAGG
>JAPLLR010000007.1 GCA_026387455.1 Candidatus Omnitrophota bacterium
ACCTGTTCCTCTGTCTTGGATTACGAATATGAATGGATGGTCTGCTTTGAATATTTTTATCTGTCTTGGTTCTTCAACGCCTTTTGCCATCATTATTACAGCAGTTGCAGCAGCTGCTTCCGTGCCTTCTTCATTTACATCTACAAAAGCCTGGTGGATTACTGCACTGATATACAAATCAGTATTCCCAGTCATACCTGAAAAATCTGCTCCAGAAGAAAATGCTGTGGGCATGCCTATTTTTTTAAGGTCGTCTTTCATAAAATACTTAGTTTCAAATTTAAACTTAGGTAGAGAAACCTCAAGTTGCTCTTCATGAAGAATATTCCTCCATGCGGATAACTGCTCTGTGGTTAAAGAATCTTCTGCTGTTCCTAAATCATCTCCTTTCGGGAGAAGGATAAGCATGGAGAGTTCGTTTCCTTCATAAGGTAACTCTAAAATTTGGAGCTTCTCTGTTTCGCCATAATTAAATTTTGCTTCTTCGCCACTTAAATGCATCATAGGAGTTTTTATAGTGTTTTCTGGAGAAACTCTAAAATCTTCATCTCTAGTATCTTTCTTATCAAACTGCTTGAACCAGAATCCTTTAAAATATACTGCATTAGTAAGAACTAGGCGAGTCAATGAATCAAGAACACCTTGAGGGATTAAATCTTTTATTTTGTCGTTTGTTTTATCTTCTACCCACTTGTTTATTGTTAAACGGGATTTCTCAGTTTGGTTAATAAAATCTAAATTTGTTGCTTTTCCGCCATAAAAATCTTCTATTAATTTAAAATATTCCTCCAGAAACTTATAATCCCTTTGAGCCCATAGGGCATTTGCTGTGCTGAGCTTATATTTCTTATCCTTTTTGTTGATTAGGTTATTTATTTTCAGAAAAGATTCCCTACGCAGAGAGTCGTCTTTGGGGAAATGGAAGACTGACTGAATTTCATCTGCTGTTTTTCCTCTAGCTCCTTCATATGTCATGACTATTGCCGAAAAAATACTATAGGGAGAGAAGAAAATATTGCCATCATTCGATTTGTATTTGGAATAAAGCTCAAAGGTGAATTGATTATTGGCATTGACAACGCTACTTACATCTTGGGCAAATGCCATATGAGATATAAATAATACTCCAATTAAAACAAACATCATTATTTTGGAATTCAGAAGTTTCATTTTCATCCTCCTCTTCAAAGCAAAACCTGCTGTAATATATTCTATCACAGCAGGTTAAGAAGTCAAACTCCCTAAGCTTCGCTTTCGAACGAAATTGCGATGTTCAACGAACTATTTATACATCCTAGTTTATTCGAATTACGAACAAAAAGGGCTGAACGGTTAAGTCCAGCCCTCTGAGAGTGACTCCTTTATAATCAAACCCTTGTCTTATTCTCTACTATTATTACTTTCCACAGCTTTAACTTCTTGAATTAAAAAATCGGAGCCGCCTTCCTTAGCAGGCTGAGCTGATTCAGCAGTATATTGCCTAGTTTGTTGAGCTGTAATATCGGCATACTGTCCACCCAGGGAAGCGTTAGCTTCAGATTGTATAGCCCAGCCAGTAGGCTGAGCTGATTCAGCAGTATATTGCCTAGTTTGTTGAGCTGCAATATCGGCATTCCGTCCGCTCTGGGAAGCATTTGATTCGCTAATTGCTGCATTACTGGCGGAATAATCGTTTTCTGCATATACAAAAGAATAAAATAGCAAACAAGTGACTACCATTGCACCAAAAATCATTGCTAACAGTAGTTCTTTGGGTTTTAAGTTGTCCATTTTACCTCCTTTTATTTATATTATACCACTTCTATTTCAAAATGGTAGGCAAAATCCAATTTTGGTAAAATTGTAACCAAAAAAGGGCTGGACGGTTAAATCTAGCCCCCGGAAACCAGTAGCTTCAATACCATATTATGACTACATTATCTAACCAATCGACACTACTGGGAAACCCTAAAACCCTTTCCTTCCAATGCCGCAATAAATCCCGGATGAACTTGATACCCCATCTCCATGGCCTTAATAACATCACTATAGCTTTCTTGATACTTCCTGAACTTAAAATATGCCACACCCCTGTCATTGTAGCACTGCGCCACAAAATCATTCTGATCGGGTTTCATTTCCATTGCTTTGGTATAATCAGCTATTGCCAACTCATATGATTGGGCCCCCGCATAAGCGCTTCCACGATCATGAATAACATTAGCAGGTTCGGTTGTTATCTCCAGAGCTTTATTGAAAAGTTCTATAGCTTTAGTATATTCACCATTTTCTGAATATGCGATAGCCATCCTCTCTAATGCCATAGAATCTTTTGGATTCTCTGCTAAAGCTTTTTCAGCATTCTTTGCCTGTTGATTATAGTATTTATTATGCCCGATTATCGCCAAGGTAATACTCCCAACAACCAACAAAATGATTAGTGCAGTAGTAATTAACAACGGCTTCAGACTCTTTTTCAGAATCGCAATTATCGTGGGAATATACAAAGCGAAACAAAAAAACGATCCTAAAATCAAATACGCATGGCTCCATCGAAACCAATTGTACCCGGGCATTGTTGGGCTTCCGATTTCCCAACGCATCTGATTTCCCAGAAAACCGACAAATCGCAAAAGCATCAGAGGCAAAATCAAAAATATCACATAAAGCACCCATTTAAAAAAAGTCTTCATTTGTCTCCTTACTTAGAACATTGTCCGCCCATTTGATCACGTAGGGTCCCTCTAGTATAAACCGAAGGAGCTCTCAATCGCAGTTGTTCTCTCTTAAAAAGTGGCACAGCTAAGTGGGGCAGGTCAGAAAATCAATAAAAAATTTAGCGACCCAAAAAGTCCCTCAATCCGATCTTTTCCTGCGTACTCCTTACTGACCTTAGCGGTGAGAGAACATTTTTCTTTGATTGCCCAGTAGACGATCTGCCCCCCCACGCCGCTGATGGCATCCTTAACATCTTTATCCGTAGCCGCGCTACCGGAATCGTCGGTAATCTGCCACTGGTTGTACCCGGTCATACCTATTTCTACACGCGGATGCACATACTGGCCTATGCCATATTCAATAGTCATGGTCTGGCCGGGATGGACATTCTGATCGATTTTCTTACTGTTCCATTCCCAGGTCGGAGTCAACATAAAAGCCGTTGTCTTATTTTCAAAAGGATAAAAATAGGCGGCGGTCTGCAGGCGCTGCGAACAAAATCCCATACCTACGTTAGCGATATTGTCTTTATCATAGGTGCCCGTAGGTAACGTAACCGCGTAACTAAGTGCCACATCATGCCTCTTGCCTCGCCAGCCCAGCCACAGAGGCTGGACGATTAGGTCCCCAAGGCCCCACTCCTCATCTTTGACCTTAAACTCTTGCCCTGCGGTAACCGCTTTAGAAAATGGCCCCACCTCAATAGTGCCTACCGCATTCACTTTCGCCGCGACATTAACGCTCATATATCCCCATGACGGCATCACCATAAACCCATAATCAGCTCCTAAGATCTTTTTATCGGTAACCCAGATAAGCACAATAGTCTGCGTCGCGCTATCTACATTAAAATCCAGATCCGCGCTAAGAGTGCCAATTAATTTAATAGGTATCGATTTGCGGCCCAAATCAACATTCTTTGTCAAGGTACCCGTAACGCTCATGGAATTAAAAGTTTCACCGCCCGGATCTTTCATCTTGTCGCCATGATAATAAGTATCATAGCCGAGAATATAAAACCCCTTGGACGGCATAACATAATCCCTTACCGCCATAGGAGCAGGGACATAATGCCCTTGCTCCCCGGCGAAAGCAGAACCTATAAATACTAAATTCAGCATCGATAAAACCAAACACAAAAGGAACATCATACCTCTACGCATTGTTTTCCTCATTTTTTATCACCCGCGTAAATAGTCTTCCAATCATCCTTCATACTCACTACCGTCCAGCCTTTGGCCAAGGCTTCGTCAAGAGCTTTGTCGAAGTGGCCGTCGACCGATTTGCGGTCATAAGCCCACTCACGTTCGGCATCGGTGTGGTGTACAAAAAGACAAAAACGAGCTCCGCTGCCGGCGGCAGTCCATTGCATCATTTGCAGGTCGCCATCGGAATTTCCGAACGAGGCAATCGGACGGCGGCCAATATACTGGTTGATACCGATCGGTTTTCCCGCATTGTCATCAATAAAGTTGATCTCTGACAAAAGTACTAGCACGGGCATACCGTTGCGTAACTCAAACTTCGTCTTGATGCTACTGCCGATGACCTGCTCGGGAGGAACACCATAGACCTTTTCCGTCCACGGACGCATAAAATCTACATCGCCACCGGACACGATGAAGGTCTTAAAACCGTTTGCACGTAGGTAGGCGAGTAGTTCAAGCATAGGTTGATAGGCCATTTTCGTGTAGAGTCGGCCGGTCAACGGATGCTTCGCTGTAGCCGACCAATCTTTGACGCTTTGCGCAAACTCATCCGTGGTGTTTCCGGAGTGTGTAGCAATGTCAAGTTCGAACCAAGCCTGTTCGCCTCCGGCGGAAACCACCTTCAGGTCGCCCGCCAGCGCGGCCTTAAACGGCTGTTTATTCTTCCATTCAGGGTGCTGCGGCGCGAGCGCTTTGACGCGGTCCAGCAAAAAGGCTTGCTGGAAATACATCGGCTGCTCCGCCCAGAGCGTGCCATCGTTATCGAAGGTAGCGATGCGTTCCTCAACCGGCACGAAACCCCGCGAACCGGGTTTCGTCACCTCCTCGACAAAGGCGACAATGGCCTTTTTCGGCGCGGTGTCGTTCCAGGATGGCAAGAGATCAGCGGCGAAGGCTGTGCTTACAAGCAACAGTAGACCAAAAATACACTTAATAAGTAAACTTTTCATAAATATGTTCTCCTGTATGTAGATTGGAGTCTGTCAATTAATTATAACTGTTCCTACTTTTCCTTGAGTACTGGTGTTCCGTAGCTCTGCATCTTTGCCTGCATTTCAGGGCTCAATTGTTTGACAAGCTCTGCATTGTACGAACCATTAGGCAGTGGTTTTATGGTCGGATCATTAGTTGGATTATAATCAGATAGATCAGCACCGACTACCTGCTCTGTCGCAATTGCATATGAACGCGATATCGCGGCAGGCGTTCCGTCTTTGACTGCCTGATCAACGTCGGTCGTAACGATTGAAATTGTATTGTCGCTGTTGAGATAGATCTCAAAAGTGCGGAACTGTTGAGGGAAATCCCTTAACGATGAAGTTTCAACCTGCCAGAAGCCTTTTTCGGGAGCGTTAACTGAATCCG
>JAPLLR010000045.1 GCA_026387455.1 Candidatus Omnitrophota bacterium
TGCTTTTAGCGGTGTCTCGGTTTATGCTCAAGGGGCATTCCGTACGCCTCTGGGTGAGGTGATGGTGGATAAGGATTTTACGCAGAAGCTGCTAAATAAGATTCACGAAGTTTCTTTTGTTCCTGAAGCTTTTGCCAAAGAGCACGCCCTGGAAGTGCAGATCCCATTTTTGCAGAAAGTCCTGCCGAGTTTTTTGCTCGTCCCGATAATAATGGGCGACTCAAGTTACGAAACCTGTCAGCGCTTGGCTATTTTGCTAAAAAACGCGATAGGTGAACGTAAAGACGTGCTTGTGGTGGCTTCCACGGATCTATATCACGGATATGATTTCCAGGAGGCTCTTGCGTTTGACAAGGAGACCGTATCTTTTGTTGAGAAGATGGATTCTGAAGCACTTTTTAAGGGATTGGAGAACGGGCAACTGCAGATGTGCGGCGGATACGGCGTGGTGACGACCCTGATCCTTTCAAAATTACTCGGACATGATAAGACAAAAGTTTTATGTTATACCAACTCTGCGGAAGTAACCGGTAAGAAGGAGAAGGGCGTCTGGACTGTTGGTTATGTAAGTTGTGCAATCGATAAAGACACACCCAACTTTATAGGAAAAGTTGGTGTTCCACTTACTGTGGAAGGAGAAACAGCTATGCTGAATAAGGCTCAGAGAAAGCGGCTTCTGGAGATCGCCCGTAAGACTATAGATTTGTATTTAAAGACAGGTAAGAAGATGGAGCTGACAGAGGCTGATCCTGTGTTTAATAAAGAAATGGGGGCGTTTGTCACTTTGCATAAAGATGGCGAACTGCGAGGCTGCATCGGAAATATTATCGGTAAGGGGCCGCTGTATCTGACGGTAAGGGATATGGCAATTGAAGCAGCGACGGACGACCCGCGGTTTTCTCCGGTTGAGCCGGGGGAGCTTAAAAATATAGAAATAGAGATTTCCGTGCTTACGCCTTTAGAGAAAATCGATGATGTGAGCAAAATTAAGATGGGAGTGCACGGGGTCCTGGTGCGTAAAGGGTTTAGTAGCGGGGTGTTTCTGCCGCAGGTAGCAACTGAAACCGGATGGAGTAAAGAAGAGTTCTTGTCTAATCTCTGCGCTCATAAGGCAGGATTAGCGGCGGATGCCTGGAAAGATAAATCCACGGATATCTATATTTTTAGCGCCGAGGTATTCTCGGAAAAAGAAGTGCTCTCCGGTGATTGAAATAATATGTAGTTTATTCCTAGTTGGGCTTTCGTTTGGCTCGGGTGCCTGTATCGCCAGCTGCGGGCCATTGCTTATAACTTACATGGTAGGCACTGAGAAGAATATCGCCAAATGTATTACTTTATATATTCTTTTTTCCGCCGCCCGCATTGCTGTGTATGTAATTTTAAGCCTGTGTGTTTTTCTGGTAGGTAGATTTGTAATCATGCGGTTTGTCGCAGATATCTCAAGGTACTTGATTGTTGCCGGCGGGGTGTTGATCCTGGTAATAGGTGTATTGGTAGCCATGGGCAAAGAGAAAAGATTCGAGTTTTGTGGTGTTCTTCATAAAAGACTTCTTGAACATGACGCAAAGAGCGTTCTAATGATGGGTTTAGTTATTGGGTTATTGCCTTGCGCGCCGTTAATCGCTTTATTCTCTTATGTCGGCCTGGTCTCAAAAACTTGGGTACAGAGCCTGATCTACAGTTTATCGTTTGGTCTTGGGACCGCTGTTTCACCTCTAATATTATTGGTTATTTTTGCTGGAGCAATGCCAAAATTCCTTGGCGCTAGCGGTCAGGCGGTTATACGAATAGTGAGATATATATGTGCCACCATAATCATTATTCTGGGCTTGCAGTTGATATGGAGGGGTTTTGTAAATGCATAAGTTTTTTTGCCTGTCATTTAATATCATTGATGAGCGCATGACTATTGATGATGAAGAGCAGGTGCATCACATGAAAGGAGTTTTGCGGCTTAACCCTAATGATGAAGTGGAGATGTTTGACGAGTTCGGCAATGAATATGATTGCGTGATCGACGGTGTTTCTGACAAGCAGATCAGCCTGCGTATCACCATGAGTCGTATGGCTCCGCCAAAAGATGAGTCGGTGAGAATCACTGTGGCCTGCGCAATACCTAAGAATGTTAAGATGGATGATATTGTGGATAAGTTGACTCAGCTAGGGGTTGAGAGGATCATTCCGCTTGAGACAGAGCGCACTGTAGTAAGGCTAGATAAATTAAAGAAGTTTTTAAGGCTTGAGCGCTGGAAGCGGCTGGCTAAGAGCGCCTCCCAGCAAAGTAAGCGTAATACCATCCCAATCATTGACTCTGTCAGGAGTATAGGAGAGGTGCTCAGTGAAGCGGTGAATTTTGAGCTGAAGTTGATACCTACACTGGCCGGAGAGCACCGCTCGCTAAAGGAAGTCTTCGCAGTTTCAAAGGTAAAAAAAGTGTTGGTCTTTATCGGTCCGGAAGGGGATTTTACTGAGCAGGAAGTCATGGCGGCTATGAATGCGGGGTGTATTCCGGTAACGCTAGGAAAAGAGATTTTGCGCGTGGACACAGCGGCGATCTCGGTAGTGAGTTTTATTAAGTTCCATGAAAACAGTTAAGTTTTATACTTTAGGCTGCAAGGTAAACCAATATGATACCCAGAGTATCCGGGAGCGCTTTCTGCAATGCGGGTTTGTTGAGGTAAATAATGGAAAGCCGGCGGATGTATATGTGATTAATACCTGCACCGTGACTCAGGCCGCGGACAGCAAGTCCCGCGAGATAATTCGGCGCAGTTGCCGGGAGAACCCCAAAGCGCGCTTAATCGTCACCGGCTGTCTGGCTGAAAATCCTAATGATTCTTTAAAGGCGATGTCGGGAGTGGATTA
This sequence comes from Candidatus Omnitrophota bacterium, assembly GCA_026387455.1. GTDB lineage: Bacteria > Omnitrophota > Gorgyraeia > Gygaellales > Profunditerraquicolaceae > JAPLLR01. The sequence goes on from JAPLLR010000045.1 coordinate 2,866, forward strand.
TATCATCGGCAAGCGTTTTTTTCCCGTCGGGATAAGCTCATTTTTTAAGCATACCCGGGCGTTTTTGAAGATCCAGGATGGGTGTGACAATTTCTGTTCCTATTGTAAGGTTCCGCTGGTGCGTGGACGCTCGCGCAGTAGGCCGCTAGAAGAAATCATTCATGAAGCAAATCAACTAGCGATTAACGGCCACAAAGAAATTGTCCTTACCGGGATCTGCCTTGGCGCTTACGGAAAAGACCTGTTACCTAAAACAAGTTTAGTTCGAGTTATCAAAGAGCTTGAAAAAATAGAAAGGGTATTGCGTATCAGGCTTAGTTCAATTGAAGCTAAAGACATCACCGCTGCCTTGATAAGCCATATGAAGAGCTCCAATAAATTATGCCCGCATTTGCATATTCCCATCCAAAGCGGGGATGATACCATTTTAAAGAAAATGCGGCGCAAATACACCCGCGATGATTATCTGAAACTGGTGGTTAAAATAAAAAAACAGATCCCCGGTATCGCTATTACCACAGATTGTCTGGTTGGTTTTCCGGGTGAGACTGAGAGGCAATTCCAGAATACCGCGGATCTGCTTAACAAGGTTCTGCCTTTACGCACCCACATATTTCCCTATTCCAGAAGAGAGGGGACTGCTGCTGCGTCTGATCCAGGCATAGTCAGTTCTCATGCGGTTAAGGAAAGAGCGGAAAGCTTAAAGAAAACCGCCTCATTTTGCGCGGCAAGCTATAAGAAGAAGTTTATCAGTAAAAGCGCGGATGTGCTTTTTGAAGGCCGCTCGAAGCTAAGACCGGATTGCTGGGAGGGGTACACTGGGAACTATATTCCGGTCCTGCTTAGGTCTAAGCTGGATCTTAAGAATAAGCTGCTGCGCGTGAAGTTAAAGAAGATTGAGGGTGAATTTATTCTTGTTGGACTACAATGAATACAAAGCTAAAAGAAATAACCCAAGCGATTTCAGCCAAACATTTGATTTTTATCATACTATTATGGGCTATTGTTTATAATTTTCTATTATCTGCTTCTTTTAATAACCAAATATTAAGGTCAATGCTTCATAACTTTCCGGTGACTTCATGTTTATTATTTCTAATATTCTGCTTGTTGTTTTATAGTTTTATAATTTGTCTCAGGGTAAATGGGTCAAATCCGAACCGCGCTTTAGTCATTTTGCTTCCTATCGCACTTTTGTTGTTTTGGCCGGCAGAAGAAATTAACATCTCGATAGCCATACCTTTTCTTATAGTAATTGCCACCCAAGCCATTTTTTATAAAATTCTGCTCTGCGAGAAAGGTATATTCACAGAGAGCAACCCGCCCAAAGAAAAGATCGTATTGTCGGCTATCATTATTATATATATTTTATTTTTTAGTTTATTATCCATACCCAGATTTAATGCTTTTGCGGTATTCAACCCGAAGGATTTCGGCCTCTTCAATCAGATATTCTGGAATACTATCCACGGTAGATTTTACCTTAATTCGACGTATGGTTCGCATTTTGCTGGCCACAACAGTCTTTTTTTTGTCTTGCTTATGCCCTTTTATTATCTGTTTCCCCATCCGCATACGTTACTTATATTAAAGACATCAGTATTGGCGTTTTCCGCGATACCCTTTTATTTAATTGTAAAAGATATCTTAAAACAATCCTCTGCTTTACCATTAGCCATCACTTTCATATTCTTTCCTTTCATTGCCGGGCAGAACTTTACTTCGGCGCATGAAATGGGCTTTGCTCCGCTATTCATCTTATTTACGTACTATTTCTTTCGAAAGAAAAAATTCATACCTTTTTTGTGTTTTTTGTTGATTACTATCTCCATCAAAGAGACCCTCGCATTACTTGCTTTGATGTTCGGCATATACGCGTTTTTTAAAAAGAGAGGGGCTGTTTGGGTTATATATCCTGCCCTGATAGGGATTGTGTGGTTTTTTTCCTCGATCGCCTTAATTAGCCACTTTTTTTATCTATATCACCCCAGTAGCGATTCGGCCTGGTATCTCGTCTATTTAAAAAAGGCTTTTTTAGAGCAAAATAAGAACGGGCCCTTGTCGACAATCACCTACTTGTTTTCTAATTCCAATCTGGCCCATTGGCCTACTTTGAAATCTGCGATTTCCTTATTTTTTACTTTAGGGTTAGCCCCCTCGCTATTAAGCTCGGTGATCCTCCTTGGATTGCCGGAACTGTTTGTGAATCTTGTGTCCAGCAACTCAAACATGTTTTCGCCCTACTGGCATTATAGTACCACGCTTTCTTGCTTTATCTTGATAGGCGTTGCCGAAGGGATAAAGAAAATCTCCTCATTTTTATGCGGAAAAGAATATTTTAAGATCAGCGAACACAAACTTCAGTCATTGCTCTGCGTGTCTGTCCTTTCTTGCACCCTAATCCACTCTTATCTATGGATTAAGTTCGCAGAGTATAAATTAGATGCGGTATATGTAAGACAGGTAAATGAAGCGTTGGCGCTTGTTCCGCCAGATGCTTCAATAAGCGTGCCTCTACGCATTGTCACAATCGTCTCCAGTAGGGAAAAATATTCAATAGCCGGGCCCGATCCAAGCGACGATTATATTTTAGTAGATAGCGAGGCCATGCAAAAAGAATTAAAAACAGGCATTAATTCCGATTATAGTGAAATATTCCGTAAAGACCCCATAGTATTGTACAAAAGAAAATAAGCTTGACAGCAATCTCGCAGGTGGAAATATAGCGCCAAATATGTTATACTATTATTAGAAAAGGGTATCAATAGGAGTAGGGGAAGTAAAACGTTATTATATTTATTTTAAAAAGAATTTTTCAAGAAAAGCCTATTCCTAGAATATTTGGGGATAGGTTTTTTTAGAAAAAAAACACCGGCCAATCCTATATGGCCGGGTATAAAATTACTTGACAAATAGAAAGGAGGCATATAGAATAGTGGTAACTATAAGGGGACTAGCGCTTTAGGGAAAATCTCTTATTAAGGGAAAGTAGTTATAATAATTATTAACAGTAAGAGATTTAGCTTCAAAAGCGCAAAAAGTCAATCTTACCTTAGGGAGGAGGTCAGAATTATGAATAGAAAAGGTTTTACGCTCGTTGAAATCATGATCGTTGTTGCCATTATCGCGTTACTCGCTGCTATCGCTATACCCAATCTCTTAAGAGCACGTCTTCAGGCGAATGAGTCTTCGACTCAGGCTGCACTAAAGACCATTGCTACCGCAGAAGTCACCTATCGTACTGCCAATGCTACTTATGGAACTCTGGCGGAGTTAGGCGCTGCGACACCACCCTATATAGACGCAGTTTTGTCAGCTGGTGCAAAGAATGGGTATGACTTCGCAACTAGTGATATCGCAGGAGAGACTTTCTGCGCTAACGCGGAGCCTGCAACCCCCAATGTCACCGGTGTGCGTTCTTTCTGTATCACCGAAGACGGTGTATTAAGAGTTCAGGCAGCAGGTGGTGCCATTGCTGACCGTGATGCTTGCTTAGCTTTACCCGCATCACAGCCGTAATGTGTAGTTAGCATCTGTAGTTGTTTTATTAAGCCCCGTATTGAACGAAAGTTTGGTACGGGGCTTAATAATTTGCCTCGCCTCGCCTAACTAATTTCTCTTGCCTAAACTTGATTTCATGTTACAATCAATTTAATATAACTATCTTAACTGGCAGATACTTAGGGAAAATATACATATGAATAATAAGGCGCGCAGTTTTGTCACTATCATGCTGGTCATCGCGATCACGGCTTTGCTTTTGCGCATTGCTATAGAGCAGGTGATCAGGGTCAGCTCCGCTCAGAACGAGTCTAACGCGACATCCACTCTGAAGTTGGTATCTACTGCACTTGAGAATTACGCCAAAGACCACGCAGGGAGCTTTCCTGCCAGCGTTTCGGCTATGACTCAGACAACCCCCGCGTATATCGATAAAGATTATGTGACCCAATCTCCCATAAAGGGCTATATTTTCAGTTGTCCCCGGCTGGATGCATCCGGTTACAGCTGTTACGCCAGCCCCACAAGCTGTGGCCTGACCGGAACAAAGATATTTAACGTGACTACCGGCGGGCTTTCTGTTTCCGAGGATTGCAGCGTGAAGAAGGAGTAGGATGAAGAGCAGAGGTTTCACTATGCTGGAGCTGCTTTTAGGTTTAGCGATAATGGGATTTGCGCTTACCGGAATGCTCGCTCTTTATACTAACTGTATGATACTTAATCAATCAAATCGTAATTTGATTGTCGCAACCAGCCATGCTCAGTTTGTAATGGAGGAGCTTAAGGCGGAAACAAGCTTGGCAAACCTGAGAACTAAGATCAACGCCGGGACATATACCAGGTTTACGGATCTAGGTGGTGAAAATACTAGCGCCTGCTGTTGTGACGCATCCAATAATTGTTATAGTAGTTGCCCGACCCAGGATCCGCAGAAGGTCTGCGTTACAGATTCTTGGAATGAGCGTGGCACAAGGCCTATGAGCGTCTCATTGCAGACGCTATTTACTTATTGATGAAAGCTCTCAGCTTAGTTGAATTCATGATCAGCGTTGTAATTTTTAGCCTTTTGTTGGGCGGCGCCTATATGATTATGGGAGTCGGCGATAAAAGCAATATTGCGGAGATGGGTTACCTTGATCTTCAGCAGGGAGCGCGGCAGGCGATGTTTTCTATGATCAGGGAGTTAAGGGGTGCGGATAGCGTTGTCGTGGGAGGAGGAGGTAGTACTGTCACATTTAATACTGCAGCCGATACAAATATTCAGTATTCTCGTAACGCTAGTAATCAGGTTTTGAGGACATCCGCATTGGTAGCCAATAGGTATCTCGGTAATAACATAAATTCTCTTTCTTTTACTCTTTCCGGGAATTTAGTTGAAATTCAGTTAACGGCGCAGAAGACTGTACGTAACAGGACGCTGTGTTTTCCTACTCCGTGTTCCACTCCGGCTAAAGTCTTAAAGGAAAAAGTGAGGCTGAGGAATGAATAGAAAAGGGGTAGCGTTGATATTTGTCTATATGGTGATTATGGTGATGACAATCACCGGTGCTGCATTTTTCGCGCGCAGTTTCTCGGAAAACAGCTCGATAAGAAGGTATTCTGACGGGGCCCGGGCATTCTGGATAGCGGAAGCAGGCATGGCTCAAGGGTATAGCTCCTGGCTGGCTAGTTCAGGTTATACCGGAGGCACTACTTCTTTCGGCGGGGGTAGTTTTACCGTCACTAAAATAGCGAGTGCTCCTCAAGTAAGCGTTACGGGCACTTATGGAAATGCACAAAGGGTTTTGAACGGTAATTTTATTCGCATTCCGCATCCGTTCGAAAATACTCTTTCGGTGGGAGGGAATTTGTCATTAAGCGGCCTTCTTGCTAGGGTCGAGGTTTATGATAAGACTCGTGTTTCCGGAACATACTCAAAGAGCGGTGGATCAGATTATTTTCAGGATAAGCAGACTGGGGTCAACAGCGACTACACAAAGATCCCAGTGCCAGATTACAATAGTAACGGAACATCTGATGAATTCGGGGATTTTGTGCAGTTTGGCAGGAAAGCTGTGCAGAGCTACCCTGCGAATGAAGTAGTCTACATTCAGAATAATGGGACTATTTTGATTTATCCTAACCGTGACCTTATCGGAAAGAAGGTAATTTTTGTAGAGGGAGCTAGCCCTGGACAAGGCAACGTTAATATTCTATTTGATGCGACGTGGGGAAGCGGGGAAGATCTGACTATTATTTCAACCGGCGAAATCACTTACATTGAGCCGCTGCAGTATCCTGCGGAGCACTCGCGTTTGAGCACTGCTTCTTGGGGTGATTATAATGAGGCGTCAATTTTTAGAAGTGAACACCAGAGCCTTATCTATACGCATGACGATGCCAACTTTGTAGATATTCTTGATTGGGGTTCTACTACTGGTAATATTATTGCTAATGATAATATGAGCCTTCTTGAAGTGCTGACTTACGAAAAATATTATTATTCCGATAGGGCAAAGAACGGGGATATCCCGCCGGGATTACAATGGTTGTCTGGGGCAACGGGTACACCGTTTCTACGTGATTGGCGTGAGGTCATACAATAGGGTGAGAAAATGAAGAAGATAATAATAGTCAGTGTAATTGTTGCTGCAGTGTTTAGTATAACTTTCTTTTCAATTTATCAGACTACGATGCTTCGGGAAGATTTTAAAAAAGAGGTAGTTCCGGCTCAAGAAGAGATGCCGCAGACAAGAAATGAACCTGTGGTCTTGGTCCCAGCAAACCCCGAGGATTATGGCATGACAGTCATAGATGAGACTAACAAGCCTCGCACGCAGGAGGATTGGGACCGCCTTTTGACGGCCAGGATAAGAGATGTCAAATCTGAATTGACTGCGCAGCAAATGGAAGAAGTCAAGGCTAAGATCCAGGAAGATTCGCAGAAGACGCAGGAAAAACTCAAAAAGATCGATGAGGTTATTGCCAAGTGTAATGAAATCCTGAAGAGTGATCCATCAAATCAAGATGCCAGGGATAAATTAAATAGACTGATGATGCTTAAGAGTATCTCAAAGGAGCTGCCTAGATAGATGTTTGCTAAATTTTCTTCGAAAATATCCGGCAAGTCTGCTCGGGATAAGATCTTTGTAGGCTTGGATATCGGTACGCAAGTAGTTAAGATCGTGAAGCTGCGTATTGCTCAGGATGTGGTGGAGCTGGTGGATTTTGTCCTTGAGCCGATGCAAGCAGATCCGATCGAGGTTTTTAAAAAGCTTAAAAGCGCGCATAGCCTGGAAGCTGTGAATATCGCTTTCTCCGGGCCGTCTACGGTTATCAGGGATATTAATTTTCCTAAAATGACTGCTCCGGAACTAAAGCAGGCTTTAAAGTTTGAGGTGCAAAAGCATATTCCGTTTCCGCTCGCGGAGGTCAATCTCGACGGGTGCATTCTTAAGGATGATCTGCCGGATAACAAGATGTTAGTCTTGCTTGCCGCGGTAAAGAAAGATTTTCTAAGCCAGCGCCTGAAATTTATCGAGGACGCTGGCCTCAAGGTGAATATTATAGAGATAGATTCTCTTGCCCTGATCAATGCCTTTAATTTTAATTATGGTTCGGATGATTATTCCGGCAAGAAGGCGATTGCGCTTTTGAATGTGGGGGCGACTATCACTAATGTGAGCATCATTGAGGATGGCCTGCCCCGGGTGAGCCGTGATATTCAGATCGGGGGGAATAATTTTACCCAGAAGATATCCGAGGTGATGGGGGTAGACTTCAGGTCCGCGGAGAATCTTAAAATTAATCCGGCAGGAGATCAGGCCGCGCGAATGATGACAGACCTGGAAACGGTATTTACCAATTTGGGGGCGGAGATCCGCACTTCTTTTGATTATTATGAAAGCCAGAGCGCATCCAGTGTGGGAAAGATTTATTTAAGCGGCGGAGGTAGTTTGTTCACCGGTTTTAAAGAAAAGATCTCCGGACTCCTGGGGATAGGGGTGGAGTATTGGGATTGCTTGAGCAAGATAAAGCAACCTAATATTGCTGATGCCGAGAAGCTAAAGCCGGTGCTTACGCAGTTGAATGTTGCTGTAGGCCTGGCATTAAGAAAATGATAGAGATAAATTTATTACCTGAAGAACTTAAGGTAAGGCCAAGCGAAAAAAAGTTGTTTGGAGGTTTTGACCTTCGGTATGCGGTCTATGCACTACCAGCGGCTTTAGTTTTTCTTGTCTGCGCACACTTTTTTTTAGGGGTGACGGCGATGGTAAAGCGTTCAGAACTGGGTTCTTTAATTAAAAAGTGGCAGAATATGGAGCCGCAGAGAAAAGCGCTTGACGAGTTTAATAAGGAGTACGTGGCCTCTGAGCAGGATGCAGCACTCATTAAGCCCCTTATTGATCAGCGTATCAGCTGGTCGCAGAAGCTAAATCGCCTAAGCTTTGACCTGCCAAGCGGCATATGGTTTAACGATATCACGATAAATACTAAAGAGCTAAGCATAAGAGGTTCAGTTATATCTACGGAGAAGATTGAAATGACTCTGATCAAGACATTCATGGATACTTTGAAAGGTGACGCTGAATTTATTACGAATTTTACTGTGCTTGACCTTGGGCCTATCCAGAGTCAGTCGATAGCAGGAAATGAAATTGCTAATTTTACTCTTAAAGCAACACTTAAAACAAAATGATCCTCATATTGAAACAGCTAAACTTGGAGCAGTTGGCTTCGGATAAGAAGAAGCTTATGATTGCAGCGATTGTCTGTCTTATAATTATTATCCTGGATGTAACCTTTGTGATGAAATTACAGCTATCGGTCTTGGGTACTCAGGGGCCAAAGATTGTAAAGCTTAAGAAAGAACTTCAGGCGCTTGATAATGATTTGCAGAAGATGCAAAGCCTTAAAAGTAAAGATGGAAATAAACGGTTTGGGGTCGTTTTAAAGAAGAGCATAATCCCCGAAGGACAGATTACTACCTTGCTGCAGAATATCTCAGAGACTGCCAAGAAGAACGGCGTAAGGATATCTCAGATGAAGCAGTCATCTGAGGCGCAACCAGGTAAGCAGGCCTCCAGTCTGATCCCTTATTTAATCAGCCTGGATCTGACTGCTGATTACCATACTTTTGGGAAGTTTTTAAACCAGCTGGAGAATGGGGATATTTTTATAGCTGTGCAGGACCTGCGGATTACTTCTAATCCGCAGACGCCTCTAAATCAGGCGTGTTTTGTAACGTTAAAGACATATGTTAAGAAATAGCGTCTCAGAGTATCATGGTGTCAGGGTGTCAATAATCTCTGCAGTTATGCTTATGTTTTTAATGTCTTGTGTTGTTTTTGCCGAAGAGCAGCAATTCGTATATGATTCCAAGAGTAAGCGCAATCCTTTTATACCGCTAGTCACTGAAGATGGCAGGCTGGTGAAGCTAGATAATATAGAAGTGCCTAAGGGAGACGTATTTGTTGAGGGGATAATTTTTGACAAAAAGGGCAGATCTTATGCGATTGTAAACGGTACGGTGGTAGGTATCGGAGATGCGATCGCGGGGTATGAAGTTTTGAAGATAGAGAATAATAAAGTATTATTCATTAAGGACGGTCAAATTAAAGAATTTATTATGCATAAGGAGGGGGAATGAAGAATGAGCTGCGCGTTGCTCGTTTCACGCTGCACGCTTTATTGTGTTTAGTTTTTATTTCTACTACGTGCGCTTTCGGGCAGGTGAAATTAGAAGAGCAACCCAAGAACGAGGTTTCGGTGCAGCTGGTGACTAAAACCGCCGAGCAGCCTCAGGTTGAGGTTGAAGAATCAGCGACTTTTTCTGAGGATCTGACCGCGCCGGAGAATGTGACCTTGGATTTCAAGGACGCGGATATCCACAATGTCTTAAAGATCATTTCTTTTAAGTCTGGAATAAATATCGTTACTACTCCGGATGTTATGGGGAATGTGACCATGCGTTTAGTGGATGTGCCCTGGGACCTGGCGTTGGATGTGATGCTTAAGACTTACGGCTATGGTTATCAGAAGCAAGGTAACATTATTTTGGTCAGCAAGCTTGAGAATATCGCTAAGATCCAGTTGGAAGAAGTGTTGCAGACGGAAATATTCCACTTAAGGTTTATTGACGCTTATGACGCCCAGAAAGTCCTGCTTCCGTTACTTACAAAGCGTGGCGCTGTTTCCATATTGTACTCAAGGGGACAAAAGGGGTGGAAATACGGTACTTATCAGATTGGGAAGGAGAGGGTTGAGGCGGCACCTTTAGAAAAAGAGGCAGCCGGCGCAGAAGGCGTGCAGCGTTCAAAGACTTTGCTGATTACCGATTCGGCGTCTTCTCTGGACAAGATCAGGACGGTGATCTTACCCCAAATAGACAGCAGGCCTAAACAGGTGCTGATCGAGACTCGAATTATGGAAGTCAATAGGAATAAGCTTAGGGATCTGGGTGTAGATTGGGGCTTGGGTACTACCGGAGCTGAGGCGACGACGGCCGCAGCCCTAAAGGCTAATGCTCAAACTGTGGCAAAGAATGCGGACGGCATAGCAGAACAACAATTATCCGGTAATTCGGTAGTTTCTCAGTTTGCTCCGACAATTGCTTCTGCATTTACCGGGATTAACGGGACATTTCCATATAATGTAGGCGCTCAGTTATTGTTTCAGAAATTGACCGGTTGGAAGTTTGAGGCTATTGTACACGCTCTTGAGGAAGATGCGGATACTAATACGCTTTCAGCACCCCGTATCCTAACACTGGATAATCAGGAAGCCTCAATTATGGTCGGCTACCACACCCCGATTTTTAAGACCGATGTTTCCAATTCCTCTACTACTACAGGCGCAGCAGCAGCTACCATCACCCAAACATTAGATTATTATCAGGAGATCGGGATCAAGCTCTTTGTGGTGCCTCAGGTCAATGAAGAGGGATATATCAATATGATCGTTCATCCCAGCGTTACTTCTTCTTCGCGTAATCAGAGCGCCCAGATCGTGGCTACCGGAGTGCCATCAGTTTCAACGCCATATCCGGTGATCGATGTGCGTGAGACCCAGACACAGGTCTTACTTAAGGACGGAGAGACTATTGTTATCGGTGGATTGCTTAAAGATGAGAACGGAAAAGAGACGCAGGGTATTCCTTTCCTGGAGAATATACCGTTATTGGGAGGGGTTTTCCGGCGCGATACTTATACCAAGAGAAAAATAGATCTGCTTATTTTTATTACTGCTCGAGTGATAAAGGAAGGTGAATATACTGAAGAAGAGTTGGCTAAGTTAAGAGAAAACCTAGGAAAAGAAGCTAAGGAAATTGCGGCAATGGATAAAAGAAAAAAGAAGAAAAAGGTCAGTGTTAAGATAGATAATACTACGCCGGTAAAGAATTAATTTATGTATCGCATCAGTTTTGTTTTTGCCAAAAAAGGCGCGATGAAGTATATTTCTCATTTGGACCTGATGCGCCTGTTGACCCGCGCAATGCGCCGGGCAGACCTGCCGATGAAGATCACTGAGGGGTTTAATCCCCATCCGAAGCTAAGCATCAAGAGGGCTTTGAAATTAGGGGTAGAGAGCGAAAACGAAGAAGGTGCAATAGCCTTAAAGGAACGCATAAGCCCACAAGAATTTATAGATAGATTAAGTAAACAACTGCCAGAAGGGATTGAGATCAAAGATGCCAAAAGAGATATTGATTAATTCGGATTCGCGGGAAAAGCGGGTAGCGATAGTAAACGATGGACGGCTGGATGAATTTTACATGGAGCGGCCGGGAGATAAGACTATCGTAGGTAATATTTACAAAGGTAAGATCGAGGCAGTGTTGCCTTCGATAGGCGCGGCATTTGTGGATATCGGGCTGCCTAAAAAAGGATTTTTGTATCTATCAGAGATAGAGTCCGCGTTTGAAAGCGGTGATGCTCCGCAGCAGAAGAAAGATAAGGAGATCAAGAAAGGCCAGGAAGTCCTGGTGCAGGTGGTCAAAGAGCAGTTTGGCACTAAGGGCCCGCGCTTGACTACCGAAATCGGCCTTGCCGGAAGATACTTGGTATTGATGCCTACGGAGAATCAGATCGGCGTCTCGCGCAGGATCGACGATGATGAAGAGCGTAAGCGCCTGAGGACCATATTCCACGAGTTGAAACTTCCTAAGGATGTGGGTTTTATCGTGCGCACTGCGGCAAGCGGAAAGTCCAAGCAAGAATTGATGCATGACGCGCAGTTTTTGCTTAAGCTTTGGCAGCGCATGGAGAGCAATATCAAGAAAAGCAAGGCGCCAAGCGTTATTTATGAAGAGTATGATCTGTCCTTAAGGGTCATCCGTGACTCTTTTACCGAGGATGTTACCAAGCTAATTGTTGACTCAAAGCCTGAGTTTTACCGCATCCAGCATTTTATGAAAACGTTCTTGCGCTATCTTGTGCGTAAGGTCGAGCTTTACCGCGGGGACAATCTCTTTGATGAAAAGGATATCGAGAAGCAGATGAGCCGGATCTATGAAAGTAGAGTTTTCTTGAAATCAAAGGCGTATCTGGTGATCGAGCCGACGGAAGGGCTGGTAGTGGTGGATGTGAATAGCGGAGGCTTTAAGAAGAATCTGCAGCAGGAAGAGGCGGCATTCAGGGTTAATTGTGAAGCGGCGACTGAGATCGCCCGCCAGCTGATCCTGCGCGATTTAGGCGGGATCATCGTGATAGATTTTATTGATATGGGTAAGGAGCATCACCGCAGGGAGGTGCTCAATACACTTAAGCGCGCCCTGAACAATGACCGGGCGAAATTTGATATCCTGGGGATTTCCAAATTTGGCGTGGTTGAGATGACCAGAGAGAGGATTCATCGCACTGTGCAGATGCTTTCTTTTGAGCAATGTCCTTATTGCGCGGGCAGAGGCAAGGTCAAGTCGCCGGTAACTATTTCAATATACGCTTTAAAGGAATTGAAGCGCTATCTTAAGGATAAACCGCTTAAGGAAGTGAATCTGACGCTAGCACCCACTGTCATTGAGGAGATACTTAGGGATAAGCAGGGCTTGTTAGAGATAGAGAGGAAATTCCGCATAAAGGTCAATCTCGTATCTAACCCTATCCAGCATATCGAGGAGATCAAGATAGCTTAAGTTTTCCCTATGGTGTTATGTTAACTTGAATATATTGCAATTTGTCTGATTTTTGATATACTTAAAAAGTCGAATTTTCACGGGGCGTAGCTCAGTTTGGCTAGAGCGCAGCGTTCGGGACGCTGAGGCCGTAGGTTCAAGTCCTACCGCCCCGATTTGATTTCATTTTTCTTCAGGCAAATCGTCCCACCGAATGCGCCAAAAATATCGAAGAGATTTTTGGCAGCGATTATGAGGTGGGACGACAAGAGGCGCATGCAAAAACAATTCCACGCATATTTTTCCGGCCGGGTGCAGGGCGTGGGATTTCGTTTTACTGCAATGGATATTGCTCGGGAACTTAATGTGTCAGGCTGGGTGAAGAATCTTTCTGACGCAAGGGTGGAAGTGGTGGCTGAAGCCGAAGAAGATATACTTTTAGACTTTCTTTCGCGCCTTGAGCAGGCATTCTCGCGCTACATAGAGGATAAAGATATAGACTGGCAGCCCGCAAGCGGAAAATTTACTGGTTTTAAACTGGAGTATTAATGCGATACGGAATATTTGCTGATGTGCATTCTAATCTTGAGGCCCTTGAGGCGGTGATCGCCGCTTTTAAGAAAGAATCCATTGACGCCTACCTTTGCGCGGGCGATGTCGTCGGTTACGCCGCAAACCCAATCGAGTGCATTAATAAAGTCAGGTCTTTAGCCATGGTCACGGTGGCCGGAAATCACGATTGGGCAGCGGTTAGCCTTACTTCCCCGGAAACTTTTAATTCCTTCGCCAAAGAAGCTATCCTTTGGACAAGAAAACAGCTTGATGAGTCAGGCCGTGATTATCTGGAAACCCTGAAGCTAATATATAAAAATGAATTTTTGACCATGGTCCACGGTACGCTGGATAACCCCCGCGATTTCAATTACATGACTGACGGCTACAAAGCGGAAGAGACCTTCAGGCTCATGGAAACTGATATCTGTTTTATCGGCCACACTCATATCTCGGGAGTCTTTATTAAGGATAAAAACGACACTATTTCCTACCGCCCAGATACAAACGTAGGCATCAATAAAGCCAATAAGTATATCGTAAATGTGGGTAGCGTGGGCCAGCCACGGGACGGGGTGTCGAGCGCGGCCTATTGCATATACGATACCGCTAAGTTAGAAGTGCAGATAAAGCGCGCGGAATATAATATTAAGAGCGCGCGCAAGAAAATCCTCGAATCCGGATTGCCCGCTTTTCTGGGAGACAGGCTCCTCGTAGGCAAATAGCATGCATTCACGCACTGGCGAAACCATCCGTAAATTGCGGGACCAGATCCGCCGTCACGATTACTTATATTACGTTCAGGACCAGCCGCAAATTTCCGACAAAGAATACGATTTGTTGATCACCCGGCTTAAAAAGCTTGAGTCAGAGAACCCTGAATTTATTTTGGCGGATTCTCCGACGTCTCGCGTGGGCGGGGGAATCCTTAAGGGTTTTGCTACAGTAAAGCATAAGCGTAAGATGCTTTCTCTGGATAACACCTATTCCATTGAAGAGGTCAAAGATTGGGCCGAGCGCGTGCGTAAGGGGCTGGGGACGCTTAAGAGGGTTGAGTATGTGGTGGAGCATAAGATAGACGGAGTAAGTGCGAATATCACCTATAAGTCGGGAAAGTTTAGCGTGGGCGCCACCAGAGGGGATGGAGATTCCGGAGAAGACGTCACCGCGAATATTAAGACTATCCGCGCTGTTCCCCTTGCGCTAATGGGTAAGGATGTGCCGGACTTTATCGAGGTCCGCGGCGAAGTCTACATGGACAGAGCTGATTTCAACATTTTGAATAAAGAGCGGGAGTCTGAAGGGCAAGTTTTATTTGTCAATCCGCGAAATGCCGCCAGCGGGTCTTTGAAATTACTGGATACCGGGATTGTGGCAAAGCGCAGGCTTAGTTTTTTCGCTCATTCGGTAGGGGATTATCAGGGCCAAGAGATCTCAGGCCAATGGGAATATCTGGAGAAGCTAAAAGACTGGGGTGTGCGCGTCAATAAGTATTCCAGGCTTTGCAAGAGCCTGGATGAGGTTATAGAAGCTTGCCTTAAGTGGCAGGAAAAGCGGGATACGCTTAGTTATGAGATCGACGGGATGGTGATCAAGGTCAATAGCTTTTCCCAGCAGGATGCGTTGGGTTCCACACAAAAGAGTCCGCGTTGGGCCACCTCGTATAAGTTTCCCGCCCGACAGGCGACTACCGTTGTTAGGGATATATCCCTTCAGGTGGGTAGAACCGGGGTGATCACTCCGGTGGCTGTGCTTGAGCCGGTTGAGTGTTCCGGGGTGGTTATTAAGCACGCCACATTGCATAATTTTGATGAGATCAGGCGGCTTGACGTTAAGATCGGAGACCGTATCTTGATTGAGCGGGCAGGGGATGTGATCCCTAAGGTGGTCAAGGTTGTAGAGACTAAGGGAGAAAAACGTTTTAGTATCCCGAAGGATTGCCCGGTTTGCGGTGGCAAGGTAGTCAAGGAGAAGGAAGAGGATGTGGCCTATCGCTGCATCAATTCATCGTGTTCGGCTCAGCTTGAGCGGGGATTAGAGCATTTTGCCTCGCGGTTAGCCATGGATATCGAGGGGATGGGAGAGTCTGCGGTTAAACAGTTGATAGGGCTAAAGCTGGTCAGAAATTTCGCGGACATTTATAAATTAGAAGAAGAGGATTTGATAAAGCTTGAATTGTTCAAGGAGAAGAAGGCGCGCAATCTAATAAGCGCTATAGAAAAAAGCAAGGCTCAGCCTTTGAGCCGGCTGATCTACGCTTTTGGGATACGGCATGTGGGGGAAAAAGCGGCGTTTGTCCTGGCGCAGAAGTTTGGATCTATAGAAAGGCTTGCGCAGGCAAGCCGTCAGGAGCTAGGTGAGATTTATGAAGTAGGCCCGGCAATAGCTGAGTCAGTGCTGGATTATTTCAGCCTGCCCCAGACGCGTAAGCTTATTGATGAACTTAAGGGCGTGGGTCTTAGCTGTAAAGAAAAAATAGTCAAATTTAAAGCCGGGCCGTTTTCCGGCAAAACAGTAGTCTTTACCGGAGAGCTCAAATCCTACGGCCGGCCTGAAGCAGAAGCGTTGGTGCGAACGTTGGGTGGAAAGGCTTCATCGAGTGTCAGTAAGAATACGGATTTTCTGGTGGCTGGAGACAGCGTTGGATCGAAATACGAGTTAGCCAGAAAGCTGGGAGTCAGGATCATCGATGAGAAAACATTCCAGGAGATGCTTAGATGAAGATCGCCAGATTAATCATTATACTTTGTTTGGTTTTTAGTATTACCGGTTGCGATGCTTTTATCCGAAAATTCACCCGTAAGCCTAAGAAGGACCAGACTTATGAGCCTCCGGTGCTTGCCCCGGAAGAATACAAAGGCCCGCAGACCTCTAAGGAAGAGCAGTATCGTCAGTTTTTTGTTTTCTGGAGGTCCTGGCAGGATGAGTTGATACAGTCGCTGCAGTTTAGCAAGAATTATAAGAAGCATCTGGACTGCGCTAATGAGTCGCTTAAGAACCTGGTAAGCATGCGGCCGTATCTTTTGGAGACCAAGCAGAAACTTCTGGATACCTTTATAGTGAAGATGAACGATTTGAAAACCACGATTTCTACCGATACCCACGGAAGGAATGTGACCTGGAGCCGGCAGAAGGCGGAGAAGATCCGCAGGGATGTTATCCGCGACTTTTCTTTTCCCAAGATCAAGCCGTTTCTGCTCCCATGATTTTTGAAACTGTGGTGGTCGGCCCGATGCAGGTGAACTGTTACGTGCTTGCGTCGGAGCCAAATTCCAAGTGCATTATCATCGATCCTGGAGCAGAAGAGCGTAAGATCAGGAAGGTTATGGAAAAGCACAAGCTTATTCCTGAATGCGTGATCAATACCCACGGGCACTTTGACCATATCGGCTGCGACGACGCGTTCGGGGTGCCGGTTTACGTGCATGAGAAAGATTTACCCATGCTTGAGGAGCCAAAGCTGAATATGTCAGGATTTTTTTCTCTGCCTTACAGGGTAAGTTCTTCAATACGCGTTTTGCAGGATAAGGACAGGATAAAGACTCAAAGCTTGGAGCTGGAAGTGATCCATGTGCCCGGGCATACCCGCGGCGGAATCGCACTTTTGGTAAAGAAGCCTGAGTCTGACATATTGATCACCGGTGATAGTTTATTTTATCAGGGTATCGGAAGGAGTGACCTTGAAGGTGGTGACGAAGGGCAATTGATCCGATCCATCAGAGAGAAGCTAATTTCATTGCCAGATGAAACAAAGGTCTATCCCGGACATGGGCCGTCTTCGACTATCGGGCAAGAAAGACTTAGCAATCCTTATTTAGGACAATGAAAGAGCTTATTGATACATTTTTGGATTATCTGTCTGTAGAACGTGGGCTTTCCGCTAACACTATTTCAGCCTACAGGGGAGACCTTAACGCATATCTTGATTTTATGTCAGGCAACCATATTGAAGCAATGTCTAGGATCAGGCGCGATGACATCACCGGATTTATGTTAAACCAGAAGGATAGGCACATTGCCGTAAATTCCGTAGCCAGGCGCCTGGCTGCTATCAGGATGTTCCATCGTTTTTTAGCCCGGGAAAAAATTTTAAAGAGCGACCCTACTAACTTAATTGATTCTCCGAGATTATGGAAAAAGATCCCGGATACTTTGACGCTTAATGAAGTTGAATCTCTAATTGCTCAGCCGGATATCCGGGATAATCAGGGGATTCGCGATAGGGCGATCCTTGAGACTTTATACGCGACGGGGATGCGTGTTTCTGAAGCGGTGAATTTAAGGTTGGATAACGTTAATCTTGATATCGGATTCCTGCGTTGTATCGGAAAAGGCAATAAGGAGCGGGTTATTCCTTTAGGGAAAAAAGCCATAGCTAGCCTCAAGCGTTACCTGGAAGTGAGCCGTTCCGAGATCCTAAAGAAGAAGAGCTCGGAGTATTTATTTATCAGCCGCATAGGAAAGAAGATCTCCCGCCAGTCGTTTTGGAAGCTGATCAAGCGTTACGCCAGACAGGCGCGTATCAAGAAGCCCATCCGGCCGCATATCCTGCGTCATTCTTTTGCTACGCATTTATTGGAGCGGGGAGCAGATCTGCGCTCGGTTCAGGAGATGCTCGGGCATTCTAATATCTCGACTACCCAGATCTATACGCATATTAACCGGGACAGATTGAAAAGTA
>JAPLLR010000038.1 GCA_026387455.1 Candidatus Omnitrophota bacterium
ATATTTTTATATCTTTCTTAACTGCGATATTATTTGGCATACATCCGTTACAGGTAGAGTCCGTTGCTTGGATCAGCGAAAGGAAAGGTTTGCTATGCACGTTTTTTCTTCTGGGTTCAATTATTAGTTACTTTTACTATGTTCAAAAAAATAAAGTCTCAAAATATTATATTTATTCTTTGTTTCTATTTGTTTTGGCGCTTTTGTCAAAAGGAACGGCTGTCATATTGCCTGTTGCTTTATTATTGTCAGATTATTTTGTTTTCTTAAAGCGCAAAAGAGAAATTTTCTGGGATAAAATACCTTTCTTCATATTGTTTTTGCTTTTTACCATCATTACCATCTATGCGCGTTATGTCGGGGTTGATGTAAGCAGCGCAGGCTTGAACACTATTTTAGATAAGATTAAAATTGCCAGTTATTGCGTTATGTTTTATCTCAATAAGATCTTTATTCCCATAAATCTTTCCTGTGTATATACTTATCCCGCAGGTAAATATGATTCTTCTATTTTTGCTTTCTTGATTTCGCTATTTTTGATCTTTGCTTTGCTTGCGGCAATGATAATGTCTTTGAAGTATACTAAAAAGTTTTTCTTGGCAATAGCATTATTTTTAGTCTCCATTTTACCCGCATTGCAGTTTGTTCCGGTAGGCAGAGCAATAGTAGCGGACCGCTATATATACTTTCCATCGATATGGGTATTTTATATTATCAGCGTATTCATTGTCTGGATTTTTGGTAAGACCCGGGGGAATAAAAGGGGCTATAGCGTTTCAAGAATCGCTTTAATAGTCACCCTGTTTTTAAGTTTGGTCAGTTTAGTTTTTATTACTCAAAATAGAGCTAAAGCCTGGAAAGACAGCATTAGTTTATGGAATGAGGCTTTACGTGTTTCCCCTAGCGCCATAGCTAATAATCATCTCGGGCTCGCCTATCAAATGAAGGGAGATTTTAATAGGGCTGTATCATATTACACCGCGGCAATATATCTGGATCCCAAGTTTTTTAAGGCGTATAATAATCGCGGCATCGTATATCAGTTGCAAGGAGAGTTAGAAAAAGCAATCATTGATTATAGTATGGCTTTAGAGATTAACCCGCGTTATTTCAGAGCTTATAGGAACAGGGCTCGTGTTTATTATTTAAAAAGAGTATATAACAAGAGCTGGGAAGATGTATCTATAGCGGAGAAATTAGGGCAAAAGATGGATGACCAATTTATTGAAAGCTTAAAGAAAGCCTCAGGTAGAGAAAATTAATGTCACCTAAAAGCTTTATTTAGTGGTATAATAAACAACTAACAATTTAGGGGCAAATAATGCGTTTCCCACCTTACCATGAGATTGTATATGTTGTCTAATATGCGTAGATTTATATTTACTATCGTAGTAGTTTTACTTCTATTTCCTTCTCTTTATGCCCAGAATGAAACCCTTAGCCCTACCATGCAGCGGGCTATTGGCCAGTTTAAGCATGAGAATTACGATGAGGCGTTGATTACTCTCCAGCAGGCTCGCAAAGAAGACTCTAAATCCACTATTGCTGCCTATTATCTCGGCCTTACCTATAAGAAGATCCAGAATTATAAAGATTCGCTGCAGCCTTTACGCGATGCGGTTACCAATGAGCCGAAGATTGCTGGAGCGCTTATGGAGTTGATTGATTCTCTTTATCAGTTGGGCGATCTAGAAGAGGCAAAAAAATGGATCGTTGAAGCTGAGAAGGAAAATGTCCGCTCAGCGCAAACATCTTTTATCAAGGGCCTGGTGCTGATGAAAGGCGATCAGGATGATGAGGCGATCGCCGCATTCACAAAAGCTAAAGAACTTGAGCCGGCTTTGGCCCAGCAATGTGATTATCAGATCGGTATCGTCTATATGAAGAAAAAGAACTTTGTGGACGCCAAGAAGATCTTTAAGGATACCATTGTTTATAATCCTGCCTCGACTATGGGCGGAATGGCCCGCCAGTACCTGGATGCTTTAGATAGAAGGGAGCAGGTAACTAAGCCTTTTAAGTTTAATTTTGCAGTCGGCTGGCAGTATGACGATAATGTTACTCTAAAGCCGGATGATTCGACTATCACTACCAGTGTTTCCGGCCAAAGCGATTCCCGCGAGGTGTATGCCTTTAACACCGAGTATAACCATACATTTAATGATACCTTCAGCATCCGCGGTATGTGGCAGTCGTATTACAGCGATCAGAATAAGCTGAGTTTCTACGACATGTTCAGCAACAACTTCATCATTCAGCCTAACGTTAACCTTAAAAATAGTTTTTTAAGCTTTCCTTTTAGCTATAATTATATTTACGTGGATAGCCGCTCGTATTTGTCTACCTGGTCTTCCAGCACGGTTTATAACCGCATGTTCGGAAAAGAGAACATGGCTCAAGGGTCATTTACCTATCAGAAAAAGGATTACCGTTGGTCTCCTTCTACCGATGATGATGACCGGGGAGGGAATAATTTTGTGGGTAGCCTTGGGTGGTTCTTATTTTACTCCAAGAACCTCGGGTACCTGAATGTTCGCTACACCTATAATAAAGAGGTTACTGCCGGAAATAACTGGGATTATTACGGCAACCGCGGGACTATTACCGCGCTCATTCCGATGTTTGAGAAATTCAACCTGACGCTTTCGGCGGATGCCCTTAATCAGAAATTTCTTAATACTAATACTGCCTATCTTACCAAACGCAAAGATACTGTTTATACTTTTGCCGCAATCTTGAGCTATAAGATATTAAAGGATTCGGAATTTCAGCTGCAATATACTCACGTCAAGGATAATTGCAATATCAGTGTCTATGAATACGAGCGCAATATCTATGGCGCGGGTTTTAATTTCAGGTTCTAGGGAGGTATTTATGAAGATAAAACTACTATTAATAGCTGCGATATTGTTTTCTAGTAGCGCTTTTGCTCAGGAGGTCGGCAGAGTCACTTATGTCGAAGGTAGGGTGGATATGTTAAAGGCGGGAGCCAAAGAGGCAGTAATGATCAAGGCTGATGAACCGGTCTCGGTGGGAGATTTTATCCGCACCAAATCAGATTCCAAAGCGGAGATCGTTTTTAACGATGAATCCGTGGTACGCGTGGCTCAGAACTCTCGTTTGCAGGTTAAGGATTATCAGCTTTCCGGTGACAAGCGTAAGACTGCGACTATCCTGCTTGAACGGGGAAAGGCCCGGACAACAATAGCTAAGATGCCGGGTGGAACACCTTTTATAATTCTTACGCCTAACGCGCAAGGGACGATCAAGGGTTCGGATATTTTCAGTTTTTATCAGGCGGGAAACAGCGGCATGCTGGTTTCCGAAGGCATGCTTTCGGTATTTAATATTGCCCGTCCGGATGAGATCGTGTCAGTCAGGCCCGGAGAGGCTGTGTTGATACCGCTGCAAGAGTCGCCCAAGGGGCCGCGCGCATTTTTAGAGATGGAAAAAAGGATGGAGGAGGTAGAAACTAATATTCCTCCTGCGCTTTCCAGAAGAAAGAGTATGGCAGTGATCATGGGTACGATGATAAAGTTTTCCGGAGAAGTAAAAATTATTTCCAAAGGAAAATCCCTGGCGCATCCGGCGCGTCCCAATGAGCGCCTTGAGGCAGGAGACAGGATTCAGACCGGGAAAAACGGAGTAGCCGAAATAGTTTTTGATAACGGCAACGCTATGTATTTGAAGTCCAATACTGATATTACCATTACCAAGTTGATCAATGATCCCGAGACCCAGGAGTATGAGAATCTTTTTGACGCCAAGGTCGGAAAGATCAAGGCGCGTATCGAGCGTTTGAGCGGCAAGTCTAAGTTTGAGGTGCGCACTCCTACTGCAGTCTGCGGCGCCCGAGGTACGATCATGTATTTAGGAGTCTCCGAGACAGGCGAAACTGAGTCTTTTTTTGAAGGCGGCACTGGCTTTGTCACCAGCCTTGGAAATAACCAAACGGAATTCGTGGGTGCCGGAGAAAAGGCGGGAGTATCCGTAGACGGAGAAGTTTCGGATTCAGCCCCGGTTTCTGAAAGCGAGCAGATGAGTTTTGACGAGGGGTTCGATCCTGGGACCGGCACTGAAGGGCAGGGAGTGGGAAGCGCCGACGGATACCTTTACGGCTCAGGTAATAATACCGATTCAGAAGGTGGTATAGGCACTGAGGGTGAGGCTGATCAGGCTGAGGGGGCGGCTATGGATGCCACGCTTACCGAGGGTGACCCGGCAGTAGGGGAAGTTTTTATTGATATTCCTGTTACAGAGGCAGGGACGGTTGAAGAGCCGACCAGCGAAGATCCGGTCACTCCGACTCCGACACACGATGTTTTGGTGGGGAATACCTATACTTCGCAGGTGGTGGCCACAGATCCGGTACTTACGCAAAATGGCTCTCTTTACGATTATAAACTTGATGTTACACCTGTATCTATCTGGGCGGAAACTTCAGCAAGCGCTACGGTAACCGCCGGGATAGTTCCCGATACTTCCGCTACCTATCATATCTGGACCGTGGATGCGGGGAATTTCTATAGTTACAACTCATCTACTGGGACGTATACGACCAGCGATGGCGGAGCCTACTATGGCCTGTCCGGAGGTATACAGGTAAACATAAGCGGAACAAATAAAATAGAGAATATGTTCATTGCGCTCTACATCGATCCTTCAGGAAACGCCGGGACATTCACTGGGTATTTCACCGGAACGAACCAGGAGTTTTTTAGCCTTACTGGGACAGTTGATGCCACGATGAAAATGTCTACTTTCGATCTTTTACCGGAAGATCTGTATTCAAATATCAGTGAAGACGGGCGCTTTAGCGGTATCGGTTATAATGATTTTGGCAGCAGCGGAGGCGAATACGTAAAGGTCAATCTCGAAGATGGTAAGGCCATGAATATTGATACGCCGACGGAGATGGGGAAAGATTGGGGCATATGGGGAGCGCGCATAGCTGGTTCCTACAAGGGAGACTTGACCCCTGCGCTTGCTTCAAATATCCAGATTTCCGGATTGACCGAAAGCGATATTCCTGTAACTCGTACTGACGGAGCGTGGCTGGGATGGTTTAATATCAGCGAGTGGAACGCAAACAAAGTAGGCGGCCCAATGGATGGTATCTATCTTGCGCTTCAGTCCGGAGGCGTTCTGGAAACGAAGGGGATTGGCAGGCAGTTTCTTGCGGAGAATGGAGTGACTTATCGAATCCGATAGATACAACCGATATAGGAACTCTTGATTACGCTATTCAAAATATGAATGTCAATGTTCCGATTACCGTAGTGGATTCAGCTATCGAAATGCCGGGTAGCGGGTCATTTGCCGCAGGATCGATTCCATCTGCTTTGATGAATATAAATTTCTATGCTACGAATGCCGCTGAGCTTAGCGGTATTTGGGCAGGACTTGTTTCCGGATCGTTCACCGGCACAACCAGCGATACTTGGTCAGCCGTTTTTAATGACAGCAGTAATATCGTAAACTTTACCGGTACGCAATGGTCAGCCGGGCAATGGGAGGCACAGGTTTCCGGAACGAATGCTACGAAGGGAACGAGCATGGATGGGGTTGCCTCAGGTACTTATTCCACAGGGACCACCACCTTCAGCGGTGCGGCCACAGGAGCCTGGACTACTCCTTCAGGAAGTTAAAAAACAAAACCCCGCCTCAAATAGTTAATGAGACGGGGTTTTTGTATGCTTTATTTTAATCTATGCTTTACTGACGTTAGTCGCCTGGTCGCCCTTAGGCCCCTGAGTTACTTCGTATTCTACCTCATCGCCTTCGGCTAATGACTTGTAGCCGTCGCCGGAAATAGCGCTAAAGTGCACGAACACGTCTTTACCATCGTCGCCGGTGATAAAGCCATAACCTTTTTGGTTCGAGAACCACTTAACCTTACCCTTTGCCATTTGCTGCTCCTCCTGTCCAGAAAGGACGCACCCGCTATTCCTTTAAAGCGGGGTGCTACTTTCTGTTTTGTTTACTCCCGACTTACCTATAAAACCGGGATGTAACTTTCTACTATTTCCCCCAACCTAATAGGTAAAGTTGGGGTGTCGCTTTCTGCGATAAAAAAAACCATAAAGCAGTTTTCGGTTTTTTCTTAAGCTTTATGGCTTGCAAACTTCAATATCTCTATCTCCTTGAAATACTTACAACAATAATATCTTAGCATAAATTCCTCGTTTGTCAACGGATTTGTGTAAGTGGGCACGCAAGCAAGAGCGATTGACTATGAGTAAAAAGTTGCTATAATAAGAATTTAATATGCCGATGTAGCTCAGCTGGTAGAGCAGGACTTTCGTAAAGTCAAGGTCGGAGGTTCGATCCCTCTCATCGGCTTAATATTTTTAACCTCATGTCCAAGTTTACCAAGGTGTTGCGTAATCGCAATTTCTTCTTTTTATGGCTGGGGCAGATCATTTCTCAGTTTGGCGACCGTCTTGATCAGATGGCCCTTATTGCCCTAGTTTACTCCCGTTCTGAAGGCTCCACTATCGGCATTGCCAAAATCCTATCATTTACCATTATTCCCGTATTTTTGATCGGCCCGGTCGCGGGAGTCTATATTGACCGTTGGGATAAGCGCCGTACCATGTATATTTGCGATTTTCTGCGCGCAGCTCTGGTCTTATGCATACCGCTTTTCCTCATCAACAAGAATTTCGCCTGGATTTACCTGATCATTTTTGTAATATTCTCCATCGGCCGCTTTTTTGTCCCGGCAAAATTGGCGATTGTTCCGGAGCTGGTGGAAAAAGATGACCTTTTGATCGCCAATTCTTTGATTAACACTACCGGTATGATCGCTGCAGTATTAGGGTTTGGTATCAGCGGCATTATTGTCGAGCGGCTGAAAGCCGCGGGAGGTTTTTATCTTGATTCTTTAAGTTTTCTAATATCCGGGACTTTGATTTTTTTGATCGCCAAGAAGTTTTCTGCCGCCATGAGCCTGCGTAAGGTAAGCAAGGAGATCGCGGAAGTGATCCGCAAATCGGTTGTTCAGGAGATAAAAGAAGGGATGTTATATTTTGTAAACCATAAGGATATTCGGCTTACCGCGGGGATCATGTTCTTTCTCTGGTCAGCTCTGGGAGCGGTCTATGTGGTGATCATTGCCTTTGTGCAAAAGACCCTGCATTCGGCGACTAAGGATCTCGGGCTTTTGATCATGTTCTTAGGGATAGGGCTGTTTATCGGTTCTTTGATTTACGGACGTTTCGGACAGCGTGTTTCGCAATATAAAGTGATCTTTGCTTCACTGGTTTTAAGCGGAGTCATGTTGATCATTTTTGCTGTGGCCCTGCATAGCTATCCATATTTTATAAGTGCCGCCGCGCTGTCTTTATCTCTTGGAATATTTATTTCTCCGATAATGATTGCTTCCAATACCATTATTCACAAAGTCAGCGATAACGCCATGATGGGCAAGGTTTTCAGTTCCCTGGAAATGGTGATGCATCTAGCTTTTCTTATTTTCATGTTTCTAAGCAGCTTTCTTGCCGAACGCTGGGGCAATTTTACTATTCTAGTGATCGTTGGCTGTCTTTTTAGCCTATTGGGAATAATGAACCTGATTTTTAGACGCAGACTACCATGGTTAGATTAAACGAGCAAAAGCATTCTACAGAAAACAAGCCTTTAGAGAGGTTTCCCGCCCCCGTTAAAGTTTATATTCCCCTATCTCAGCATTTAGGAAAGATTTGTAATCCTTTAGTAAATATCAAGGATCAGGTTTCTTTAGGCCAGAAAATAGCCTCGGTTGAGGCGCATGTCTATGCTCCCATCCATGCCTCGGTATCTGGAAAAGTAATCGCAATACAGGAGTGGCCGCATCCAGTCCTGGGAAGATGCAAGACGATAGTAATTGAGAATGATGGCTTGGATATGGGGTCGGGAGAGCAGGGGACCAGGGAGTCAGTTGAAGTTAACAGGTTAACTGCGCAGCAGATTCGGGATATTGTTCTTGAGGCCGGAGTGGTGGGTATGGGAGGGGCGAGCTTCCCAACGCACATAAAACTTAATCCGCAAAAGCCGTTGGACACTCTGATCATCAATGGCGCTGAGTGCGAGCCGTATTTAACCTGCGATTACCGGCTGATGGTTGAGAAGACGCAGGAAATCGTCAAAGGGATAGAATTAGCCGTCAAATGCGTCGGAGCAAAGAAAGTTATTATCGCCATTGAGGATAATAAACCAGATGCCATTAAAGCTTTTAATTACGGGTTACGAGTTACTGATTACGAGTTACGAATCTTAAAATCAGCTTATCCGCAAGGCGGGGAAAAGCAGCTGATCAAGAATGTTTTAGGAAAAGAGGTTACCTCAGGCAAGCTTCCTTTTGATGTGGGTGTAGTTGTACACAACGTGGGAACAATACACGCGATATATGAAGCGGTGTATTTGAAGAAGCCATTATATGAGCGGGCGGTAACTGTGGCCGGTAGTTGTATTTCAAACCCCAAGAATTTACTGGTGCGTATTGGTACGCCCATAAGAGAGCTGGTCGATTCTTGCGGGCCGCTCAAAGAGATCCCTTCCAAGGTCATTATCGGCGGTCCGATGATGGGGATTGCGCAATTCAGCGAAATGGTTCCGGTGATCAAGTCTAGTACCGGGGTCCTTTTGTTAAACAGTAGGGAAACGCGAGAAATTGAGGAAGAATCCTGCATCCGCTGCGGTGCATGTGTCAGGGAGTGTCCTGTTGGGCTTATGCCGACGCTTATAAATCTATCTTCACAGAAAGAAATGTGGCCGCAGACAAAGAAGTTTGGAGCTTTAGATTGCATTGAGTGCGGAATTTGCAGCTATGTTTGTCCGTCAAATATTAGGCTAATCCAGTCCATTAAAAGAGCCAAGCTAGAGGTGCTAAAATGAAGGAGATGGTAAAATACGGGTCTACTTTAACTTTGATTTGTATTATCGCGGCCGGGCTTTTGGCAGGAGTTAATGTATTAACCAAATCAAAGATCATTAGCCAGGCTCATGCTGAGGAAGAGGCCAGCTTGAAAGAGGTGTTACCTCTGGCTGTGAGTTTTGAGCCTGTAAAATCAGAAGATGCCGTTTTGTACTATAAAGCTCTGGACGGGGAAGGTAAGTTGATGGGCGCAGTTTTTAAGGCTTCTGGTAAGGGTTACTCAAGTACTATTGAGACCATGGTCGGGATGCTTAAGGATGGCACTATTGCTGCGATCAAGGTGATTTCTCAGAATGAGACTCCCGGATTGGGTTCGCGGGTCGCAGAGCCGACATTTACCGGGCAATTTAAGAATATATTAGATATGTCCGGGGCAAGTGCGATCACCGGAGCAACCATATCTTCAAGAGCGGTCATCAATTCAATAGAGAATAAAGCCAAGGAAATAAGGGTGTTTTTAGCCAATGAATAAGCTAATTGTATCCAGTTCTCCGCATTTACATAACAAGGAATCCGTCAGTAAGACCATGTGGGTGGTGGCGGCCAGCCTTGTTCCTGCGGGAGTTGCCGGAGTATTTATTTTCGGGTTGTCTTCGCTTTGGGTGATCATCGTGGCAGTAATTTCCGCGCTGGCGACCGAAGCTCTGATACAGGTGTTGACTAAGCGCAAAGTCTCGCTTATTGACGGAAGCGCTTTTATTACCGGGATATTGCTTGCTTATAATCTGCCGCCGGATGTACCGCTGTGGTTGCCGGTTGTCGGGTCATGCTTTGCTATCGCTATCGGAAAACAGGTTTTCGGAGGCTTGGGCCATAATATTTTTAATCCCGCTTTGGTAGGCAGGGTATTTCTTATGGCTTCTTGGCCTAAGTATATGACTACCTTTATCCAACCCCTGAACGCAGGGGTGGGCTTCGTCCAGTCGATGAACTATGATGCTGTGACCTGTGCTACGCCGCTAGCTTTATTAAAAGAAGGGAAGTTCGCGGAGCAGATTTCATATATAAACTTATTTTTAGGCAATCGTCCGGGGTGCATCGGAGAAGTTTGCATTGTGGCTTTGTTAGTCGGGGCGATATTTCTTTTCATAAAAGGGTATATTTCATGGCATATTCCGATTACTTATATTTTGACAACTGGGGTATTCACTTGGATTTTTGGCGGGAAAGGGTTGTTTGCCGGAGATTGGATCTTTCATATTTTATCGGGAGGCCTAGTTTTGGGAGCTTTTTTCATGGCCACTGATTATGTCACCTCTCCTTTGACTCGTAAGGGACAGATAATCTTTGGCATTGGGTGCGGTTTGCTTACCGCGGTAATTCGCTTGTGGGGTGGATATCCCGAGGGCGCGTCATACGCGATATTGATGATGAACGCGGCGACTCCGATAATAGACCGCTATACGTTGAATAGGATTTACGGAACGAAATGAAAAAGCTGATCAACGAATTTCTTAAAGGCATTGTCCGCGAAAACCCGACTTTTGTCCTGGCCCTCGGGCTTTGTCCTACCCTGGCAGTCTCGGTTACGCTTACTAATGGGGTCGGGATGGGAATAGCCGCTACTTTCGTGTTGTTGGGATCAAATGTTATTATTGCTTTGATCAAGGGGTCAATTCCGGAAAGAATCATGATACCCTGTTATATCGTAGTTATTGCCACATTCGTCACCATCACTGAAATGGTTATGAAGGCGTATAGCCCGGCTCTAGACCGGGCGCTGGGGATCTATGTGCCTTTGATCGTAGTGAATTGCATAGTTTTGGGCAGGGCAGAGGCATACGCTTCCAAAAACAGCGTGAGTAATTCTTTTTTTGATGGCTTGGGCATGGGCGTGGGCTTTACTCTTGCTTTAATATTGATTTCTGCTATTAGAGAGTTTTTGGGCGCTGGGACATTGTTTGGCCATGCCCTGATCAAGGGTTTTGAGCCTGCTCTTGTCCTGGGTATGCCTCCGGGGGCACTGCTAGTGATCGGATTATTACTCGGGTTTTTTAATATGTTAAAGAACAGGAAAGCATGAGCATAGCGCAATTTCTGACTATTTTTATTTCGGCGGTGTTTATCAGCAATGTTATCTTGTCCCGGTTTTTGGGCCTGTGTTCCTTTGTGGCAATCTCAAAGGAGACAAAGCCGGCATTGGCGATGAGCCTGGCAGTGATGTTCGTCACCACCATGTCTTCAATTATCACCTGGATAATTTACCGCTTCCTACTTATCCCTTTTAATCTCACTTATTTGCGTACCATATCGTTTATTCTTGTGATCGCCACCTTTGTGCAATTAGTGGAGATGGTGATCAGAAAGATCAGCCCGCCCATGTACAGGTTCTTTGGGATATATTTGCCCTTAATTACTGTTAATTGCGCGGTTCTAGGCGTTGCAGTTTTAAATATAGATATGTTTTTTGTGGGCGCTAAGGCAGTAAATGGGAGCTTTGTTTACTCTACTTTTCAGGGTATTTGTGTTGGCTTGGGATATACCTTAGCTATGCTTTTGATGTCGGGGGTAAGGGAGCGTCTGGACCTGTGTAACGTGCCGAAGGCACTTAAAGATTTCCCTTTGGCTTTTATCATTGCTTCGATCATGAGCCTGGCGTTTATGGGATTTAACGGATTTAAATTCTGATGAATTTATTAATACCGATTTTAACTTTAGGTTGTTTGGGTTTGATATTCGGCATAGGCTTAGGTTTTGCCTCAAAGCGCCTGGCTATGCAAGTTGATCCGCGGCTTGAGAAGATCCACGGGCTCCTGCCGGGATCCAACTGCGGCGCCTGCGGAGGCGCGGGGTGTTTTGGTTTCGCTGAAATGTTATTAAGCGGTAAAAAAGGCGTGGAGGCTTGTCGAGTCTCGGAGGAAGCGGTAAGGGAACAGATTGCGCATTTATTAGGTAAGGACCTTGAGAAGCAGGTGCGCAAGGTCGCAGTCTCGCACTGTTACGGCGGAACAAGGGTAAAGAGTAGATTTATCTATCGGGGGACCGAAAGCTGCGTATCTGCAAATTTGCTTTTGGGAGGAGAAAAGAATTGTGTCTTCGGTTGTCTGGGCTATGGAGACTGCCAGAGGGTCTGTCCGTTTGGCGCCATCACCATGACTGAGGAAAATCTTCCTTTTGTGCATAAGGATAAATGCCGGGCTTGCAATAAGTGTATTTTGATTTGCCCTAAGAAATTATTCACCTTAAGTCCGGTGACGCGCCCGGTTCATGTGGCCTGTAGCTCGCATGATCCGGGTAGGGATACAAAGTTGGTTTGTCCGGTAGGATGCATTGCCTGCGGTTTATGCGTCAAGGCCTGCCCGGTGGAAGCTATCCACTTGATTGACAATTTAGCGGTAATAGATTATCATAAATGCATGTCGTGCGGAAAGTGCGTAGAGGCTTAAGAATATAGAGGGAGGGACTGGTGGATTCGTATCGTTGGCCCAAGCTCGCGATATTGAATTGCCAGTCTCTCCAACTCTAAGACAACAGGTGGAAGAAATAGTTAGGG
>JAPLLR010000035.1 GCA_026387455.1 Candidatus Omnitrophota bacterium
TCCCACCGCCTTAAATGCAGATTTCTTATCCAAGAGCGACCACCCGCACCACGGCAAACTGATCTAAACCATCCTAAACGCGCACTTGACTTTTCGCGCAATTTTCTTCGCAGCTTCAATTTCCCGAAGATGCCGCTGGCCGTAATCAAAAATTAAACAGTGGCAACGATAGCCTTCATTAAGCGCCAGATACAACGCCGTAGCTGAATCCAGCCCACCCGACAAAAGAACAATAGCCTTTTTCATTACTCTCGATATGTCGCTGAAGAATTATGAGATTCCCAGACCGTAATCGACTTAAGGCCGGAAGCCTTTCGCTTCAGAATATCATAAATATATCTGGAGATATTCTCGGACGTGGGATTAACTTTCTTGAAATAAGGAACAGAATTAAGATATTTATGGTCGAGCTTATCCAAGATAGCCCTTAAGTGGTTTTTTAAGTCATGAAAATCCATGACCATACCCAGCTTATTTAGCTTCCCGCTCTCTGCGACAGCCACGATCTTCCAGTTGTGGCCGTGTAAAGACTCGCACTTTCCTTTATAGCCGCGCAGTTTATGCGCTGAGCTAAAATGCAACTCCACTTTCACGCTATACATTATTTACCTTCCTGACATCCTTAAGCGGCCGGCCTAAGAAACTTTTCGCAAGTCCCGAGAACCATTCCGGATTATCGCTGACAAAAAACTGCTGCCTGCCTCGACGGCCCTTATTCAATTCTCCCTCGGCAGCCAAGATCTTTTTTACTTCCATCGCAACCTGCTGGGCAGAATCTATCAAAGTAACATTCTTGCCCATCACTTCCCTAATCACTTGCTTAAGCAAAGGATAATGCGTGCACCCCAAGATCAGCGTATCCACTCCGGCGTCTTTAAGGGGCTTTAGGTATTGTTTAGCTACCGTAGTCACTACGTCACCCCGGATCCACCCCTCTTCAGCAAAGGGCACAAATAAAGGACAGGCCACCGCGGTCACTTTCGCTACCGGATCAAGCTGCTTGATCTCGATTTCGTAAGCCCGGCTCTTGATCGTACCCTTGGTGCCGATAACGCCGATTCTCTTATTTTGCGTAGCATATACTGCCTCCCGCACACCCGGGCTCAACACACCCACGATAGGAACGCGAAAATAATTCTTGATCACCGGGAGAGCAAAACTCGAAACTGTATTACAAGCAACACAGATAAGCTTTACCTCATGCTTTAATAAAAATAAAATATTCTCAATAGAGAAACGGATGACCGTCTCTCTGGACTTTATACCATATGGAACGCGTGCAGTATCACCGAAGTATACGATATTCTCCGCGGGAAGTTGACGCAAGAGCTCCTTGACTACCGTCAACCCGCCCACGCCGGAATCAAATACACCTATTGATTTCATCTCTGAGCAACCTCCATTGTTGAAGAAACTTGAGCAAAATCTAAGATGCCTTTGGCAATTATTTCCGCAACCTTTTGGCGGTAAATACTGTTTCTCAGCAGCTTCTCCTCTTCCCGGTTAGAGACAAACCCTGTCTCAACCAGCACTGCCGGCATGCGCGCGCCCTTAAGCACCGCAAAACGAGCACCCTTGATCCCGATAATGCGCGAATCGGAATTATCATCCATCACCCGGCAGATCTTGCGCGCCAGAGACACGGATTCAGCCTGATTGGAAACATGTATCATGTCCCAGATTATGGCTTTTAAATCCATGGAGCTGCTTGCCAATTCAAAATGCTCGATGCTTATCGGCACAGAGCGCGCTGAACTATACGCGCGCTTAGAATCATTGACGCTAGGAGCTACGTAATAAACTTCAAAACCATTCAGGCTCCTGGTGCGGCTGGCATTAGAATGAATGCTCACAAAAAGATCAGCGTTAGCATTATTGGCGATTGAAATCCTGCCCGGTAAAGATATAAAACGGTCGGTGGAACGGGTCAAAACTACCTCCAACCCATCCTCACGCAAAATCGCTGCGAGTTTCTTAGCAATATCTAAATTAACATCTTTCTCACGCAAACCGGTCCTGCCTAAAGCTCCGGGATCTTCTCCGCCGTGCCCTGCATCAATGACTATTTTCTTAAGACTTAATGCCATGGGATAGCTTCTGCCCGGCAAGACATATTCTCTAAATACTCCTTCGATCACCTGGTCTTTAAAGCCATACGGTACTACCACCATCCCCTGATACATATCCACGGGATAGCTTAAATACTGGGCCGAGCCGTCAACCAGAATAAGGGAATCTCCCACCATAAAAGACACATTATGCGTTCCCCTACTGAGACTTATCACCCGGGCAAAGATATCATAATCCCAGGTTATGCCCTTAGCGTTGCACAAATTAGTCAGCGAGAGATAACTTACCCCATTAACGTTGTAAGTAGCAAAAGATTCACTGGTAGGCGTGGTGGAGCAGCCGGAAAAAACTAGCGCTGATAATATTAAAATAAGAAATTCTTTTTGAAGTTTTTTCATAAGTTTTATAATTGGGGGCACTACGCTCGCTAATGGTGTCCCTCGTCTAAACGCCCCAGAAATCTCTTCGATATTTCTGGGGCAGACTTCGGCACAGATTTCCTGCAACTAAAACTATGGAAATCTTGGAGGTGGGGGGAATTGAACCCCCGTCCCTAAGCAGACCGATAAAAGCCGCTACATGTTTAGTCTATCTATTTCGCTTATTCCTGAGCACTCCGCTAGACAGGATTGCGCAGGCCGCAGCCTTTTTTAGTCTTATCCGGGCCCCAAAGGCAAATTTACCCGAACCAGCCTGTTAGCGGCTCTCGATCAGACCACAGGCTGCCTGAAGAGAGGTTCGCTTCTTAGTGAAGCGAAACTAAACAACCGGCTGGCACAAAACCCATTACTGGGTTCACAGCCAAGCGGTTAACCATTGTTATTGGTTTTGCGTTTATATTGTGCAAGGATTGTTAACGCGGCTCACCTTACATCCGCGACATGCTGCTCTTACCCGACATACCTAAGTCGAGCCCTTTCACCCCCTGAAGTTTCGATAATTTTCCTTCAGTAAACTTCGTCCCGCCGAGTGCGGCAAAATTATTGAAAAGAATTTTGCCGCATGTTATAAGGCGGGACCTACTTAATTCTACTTCCTCCTCATCGCCCGGCGCATATCAAGATCAGTCTCGCGCTTCTTGATATCCGCGCGCCGGTCGTAGAGTTTTTTACCTTTACAAAGAGCTAATTCAATTTTTACGAATCCCCGGGAATTGAAATACGCCTTAAGAGGGATCAGCGTTAAGCTTTTTTGCGACAGCTGACTGGCAAGCTTAATGATCTGCTTCTTATGCAGTAGCAACTTGCGAAAACGCACCGGGTCGACATTTAAGTAACTTGCCTGCGCATAAGGACTTACGTGCGCGTTATATAAGACTACTTCACCCTTATCCACCCGGGCAAAACTATCGTTGAGATTGATATTACCTTCGCGCAAAGACTTTACTTCACTGCCCTTGAGCTCTATACCACACTCAACGGTCTCCAGAACTTCGTAGTCTCTGTGCGCCTTACGATTAGTGGCAATATTCATGTTATTGTAGCATAAAGTACCTGAAATATATAATCAAAAATGCCGGTATAGTAATGATACTGACCAGGTGGCTAAAGAATATCCCCTGGCTGATCAAAAGGTCTTCCTTTTTATAGTGCCTGACCAGCACCGAAAGGGTTGTGGCGCTTGGCATAGCCAGCTGAATCAGGATCAACAGGCTGATTAAACGCGGCATATTAAAAATAAAGATAACCGTAAGGCCAATTAAAGGAAGGATCACCATCTTAGCTAAGATTACCAGAAATAAGCTCTTTTTATCAATGCTCTCCAAGCGTATTTGCGCAAGGTTACCCCCCACTACGAACATAGCCAAAGGTAGGGTGCAATCTCCGATCATGCGTAAAGGTTTGTAAAGCGCTTCCGGAACGAATTTCTGCAGCCCGAAAAAAATAAACAAGAGACTGAATATCACCGCTATCACTGGAGGGCTAAACAGGCTCGCCAGTTCAAACTGTTTACGTTTATAGCAGCAGATCGTGTGCGCCCCGACGGAGAACATGAGAAGATTAAAACCGAGCAGAAACAAAAATAAATAAATGAACATCTCTCCTGCGAGAGCCGCAGGCAAAAGCGCTGCTATTAAAGCAAGGGGCAGGTATCCGGAATTCTGAAAAGCGATCAAATTCAAGAACTGCAGTCTTTTCTCCTCACCCGAGATGAGTTTAAGAAACGGCAGGCCTACCAACCAACCTAACAAAGTAATGGCGATACTTAACAGCGGAAAAATCCACCAGTTAGGATACAGCTGGAATCGGAAATCCTTAACCAACTGGCAGAACATCAGAATAGGTAGGGTGATATCAATGGTCAGGCGACTCAAGGCCTTAAGGCCTTCGTTTCCCAGAAATTCTTTTTTGACCAGTAAATACCCAATACCGCCAAGCAGGAATATCTGAAAAACCGCGCTGGCAGTGATCTTAAATGAGTCTAATAGCATGGATTCTCCTTACAATTTAGTTTATTATTATAGCAGTGTTTTACAGACGGGGCAATCTTTTAATGTTTGACAGGCATGGCGAGCTGGGCTATACTTATGGAGCATTTACGCGGAAGTGGCGGAATGGCATACGCGCATGTCTCAGAAGCATGTGGAGAAATCCTTGAGGGTTCAACTCCATCCTTCCGCATAAGATTTTCCCTCAATAACTTCTGGAAAATCCATGCCGAAGCCTATCCCGAAAATACGAAGTCCTCGAAGAGGATCGAAGAGATTTTCGGGATGATTAGGCGAGGCAACATACGTCCCCAATACTACTTCTGGAAATTCATCCCACCTTATTTATCCCGCAATGTACCGCTCAATCTCACCCAGATTCTGTATATTTTTCTTCTTCAGGTAAAACCGCGTACCAGACTTCTTTATAATTATAGAAATCCTTTCCCCGTCTGGTTTTATGGTGTTTGCATCCCCAATAAGCTCTAAATCTTTCCCTTTAAAATTTCTATATTCTATAGTAACCAGGATCTCTTTTCGTTGTGACTCTAATTGCGCCTCGATCTGAGAATTTACGCAACCCTCCACCTCACTTAGATTCTTTATAAAACGCTTCTTAAAGGATATCCTCTTTCCGGTAGGTACGGCCTGCGCTGAAACATATTCGCTTTTAGCGATCAAGGTAGTTTTATCTACCTCGTACGACCTATCAACTCCGAGATAATTACGATATTTGATAGTCAAAGAATTGAACCCGGGATGAAAATCTCGTCCAATAAACCCACTTTTTCTATGATACTCCTCTTTTGGATTGCTTAACACTTCCACTGGCGGCACAAGCTGAGAATCGTACTTTTTACAGCTCATATTCGGGCACTTGACTTGCCCCATGAATACCTTTGCTCCCCGCTGACGGCATTCCGGACACAATCCCCATTTACCGAACAAACCGGCTAACCCCATGTGTGACCCTCCTTCCACAGAAAGTGGAACACCAACCTTTCCTATAAGGTTGGGTGTAGCAAGTAGCACAAAGGAACGGCTCGAAAACGCACGATTCCTTCAGGAATCGTACTTCAATAACGCCCATCTACAGACAGCACCTCTCTCTCACGAGGATTCACTACTGCTGCTCCTGGGAGCGGAGAAAAAGCGCCCTTGTCAATACTGACAGGGCACCTAACAGCCGTTCCTTTGTGCGCTTTTAAAACTTGATAATTCTTCCATACAAAGAAAGAAGATTCCATATGACCATGAAGAATCAACTTCCTGCGATGAGCTAATGACGGAAGCCCTCTCTCTCTTAACTTTTTAAAACTAATTTTCCTAAAACTTCCTTTTTTGTGTCCGTTATCCAGGACCACCGAGAGCGTTTCCTCAGCCAGCCAACGATCGATCAATCTGATCTGCGCCTCATCGCTGACATGCCTTAAATAATAATCAATAATGGCAATATTCCTGATTCCATTATCTAGAACCCTGTTGATTATCTCTATGGCCGCATCGATCCTCTTATCGATATCTTTTGCCTTCCTGACTTTACCGATCTTACGCCTAAGCGCATATCGAAAAATATTGCGGATCTTTCTTGCCTTATCCCGGGACAACCCTGTCAACCCATCAGCTTTAAACTCCAATCCCAAGTGCTTAAATTTAGTTACCGATTTAAAATATTCATCGGCTGTATTTTCCTGCGAAAATACAAAGTTAAATCTCTGAGCCTCTTTGTCATTAAGCCGAAGCGCGCTAATAAATGATTCGAATCTCTCCAGGGCCAAAAGGCTTATTTCTCTATCGCTTGAAAAAAAGATAAAATCATCCGAATATCTAAAATAGGAAAGGCCGGGGATCCGGTCAAGACAACGGTCCAGCTCAGTTAAATAAGTATTTGCGAAAACGCAAGCGATCGCCGTCCCAAAAGGGATCCCTTTTTGCGCGACAGTCAAATTATCCTGCTTATAATAACTAAACGATATCCTCTGCTTCATGAGGCTAAAAAGATAATCGTTTTCAACAACGAGAGCGGACAATTTCCTGCTTAGTATATCATGGTCGACCGAATTAAAATAATTAGAAATATCCCTTTTAATTATGTAAACCGGCTTCTGTTTTATTTTAAGGCATAATTCTATTCTTCTCTGGCAGGTATCGATACCCGGCCCCTTCAGGCGGTAGGCATAGGAGTTTCTTGAAAACCATTTATCAAGTGCCTGGTTAAGGATCCTATAAAGCAGCAGATCGACCAGACGCTCCTCCCAAGGATAGACGTAAACCGTCCGGTGTTTACCGTTAAAATTAAAGTCTATGGAAATTCCCGGTCGGAAACTAAAGATGCGCTTCTGAAGTTTTTCATGTATTTCATTCAGCTTACTAAGCCCGTGGCGGGCAAAATCATAGAAATTTCTTTTATCAAATGATTCACCCAGGGCCTTACGCCAATTGAATACAGGCGTGGTATAAAGCCTTACCGCAGCCTTGTAAAGCTGGGCTTCATCATAGACTTCGGACCACTTTATTTTATTAGTTAATTCTTCCATTCATCAACACATTTCCTGTAAGTTTCAAACGACGGCTTCTTAGAAAAATCCCAGCGGATAAGGCCAAAATGATCCACGCCATTATCCCAATGCTTATCGCAATCGCGGAAAAATGCCCAAAAGACTTTTTCCACGTTCTTATCTTTAAGCAGCTCTGTGTAAACTTCAGTCACCCAACCTGCCTGCTCTTCTTCCGTCGGGTTATCGCCTAGCCACCACTTATCTTTCTTGATCCCAGCCCTTACTCCAGGACAGCCGATCTCCGTGACCCAGATCTTCTTTGCCCCATCTTGATTCCTGGACATGATCTTATAGGTCAGACTCAGCTGGTTTAAAGCTCCCTTGATGGCATTTGCATCTACGGGATTGAAAAATATGTGGATATTCATAATATCAAAATAGTCCTTTGCTCCGTTATCATAAAGCTGATTGATACTGGATATCCCCTCAGCGAACCCGCCGTTAAGGATCTTACATTCAGGATCAGCTTTTTTAGCCGCGACATAAACATCTTTTAAAAGCGAGCAATATCCCTTCAGGCCATCTTGTGCAGACCAATACACCGCGGAATCCGGTTCATTCCATATTTCCCAGAACTTTATCTTATCCTTATACCGGTTGATCACCGCCACCGCATAATTGACGAAAAACTTATTTTCCTTCGGAGGACAATTCCATTTTCCGCAGGCCGTAGCCCAACCGGAATTATAATTAAAAAGCCCCAGCATATTAATGCCGTTTTCATAAACGATTTTCACTATCCTGTCATATTTTGCAAAATCAAACTGCCCCTCCTGCGGCTCGATATCCTGCCAGAGAAAATCCATCCTTACCCAACCTACTCCAGCTTCTTTCATTAAGCCCACGGATTTCTTAATATCTTCTTCGCTGGCATATTTATAATTTGCCCACTGAAAATCCCAGTGCAGGAATTCCAGAACCCCAAAAGGACTCTGCAAGTTGGACTCCTTTCCCTTTAAAAAACAGCCAAAACAAAAAACCAAACCCACAATCAAGCCTGACTTTATGAACTTACTAATGCGATTTCTGTTCGATGTTGATATAATCGTCAAACCCTATCCCCTCTCCCAGCTCCTGCTTGATCACCCTGATTCTGTCCGGTACATAGGGGTGAGTTTTATAATAGGTCCTTGGCTGAAGCGGCTTATGCCGCTGGATCTCCTGCAGTTTATTCATAAACTTGATCATGCCGTGCGGATCGTATCCGGCCAGCTTCGAATAACGCGCGCCCAGCTGATCCGCCAACAGTTCATCCTCGCGCGAATACCCAAGCAACAATTCGGTAAAAGCCGCATCTGCGGCAGCGCCCATTCCCCCTGTCGTCCCGGGCGCCTGAGACACCAGTAAGCGTAGCAGGGAGTATGCCTGATCAGCCTGCAACCTCTTAATGCTATGCCTGGCAACAATATGGCCCACCTCATGAGCTACAACCCCAGCTAACTCATCGTCGCTTGAGACTTTATCCACCAACCCTTTAAAAATATAGACGTAGCCTCCGGGCAAAGATACGGCATTAACCTCATCCTCATCCAGCACATAGAAATGGTAATCGATATCCTTCCTGTCGCAAACCACAGCGATCTTCTTCCCAATTTTCTCCACGCGTTCCTCGACCAAAGGATCATTCACCAGCTTATATTCCTGAGCTACCGCATCGGCAATAGACTTACCCATAGCTACTTCCCGGTCAGTAGAGTATATGTAACTTTCCTGCTCATTAGTGACGATATTGTATTCGGTGGAACATCCGGACAAAACCGAGCAAAACATAAAACTTACAGTACAAAACATAAAGATTTTCACATCCAAATCTTTAAGCATTAAATATAGCCTTCTTAAAGGCAAACCCACCACATTGTAAAAACAACCCTCGATCCTGCGAATAAAAAAAGCTCCCTTACCCTGAATATCAAAACTGCCTGCTTTATCCAAAGGCGAAACCTGACGAAAATAACTATCGATTTCGGCGTCAGTAAGCTTATCCATATAAATCTTAGTCTTCTCGCAAGCAGTCAGCGTCCTGGACTTATCCTTATCTATTACGGCAATACCCGTATAAAGCCACTGCGGCTTGCTGGTCAGGCGCTTAAGCATCTTTTTAGCGTCAAACAGATCTTTGGGCTTGCCGAAGATCCGGCCGTTCTGCACCACAATAGTATCCGCGGCAATAATAATGCCGTCTTTTACCCTACCTGCTACATCCAAAGCCTTATTAACCGCATTCGCTTTTACCAGCTCAGCGTAAGTCGACCTACCGCGGCTTTTTAATTCATTTACCTTACTAGGCAAAACTTTGAATTCTAAACCAAGGATATTCAGCAATTGTTTGCGCGCCTTAGAATCAGATGCTAAGTATATTTTTCTCATATTAACAAAGTGCCGCACTTTCTCCGGCGAGATATCCGGTAGAAAACGCTGCCTGCAGATTGAATCCGCCGGTATCGGCGTCGATATCGATCAGCTCGCCGCACAAATACAACCCCCTTACCTTACGCGACTCCATAGTGCGGGGGTCTATTTCTTTTAAAGAAACTCCCCCGCGAGTAACCATTGCCTCCTCCAGCGCAAGCGAGCCTGAGATATCTAAACGGAAACCTTTCAAAAGGATAACCATGATTTCGCGCTCCTGACGGGTTACCTGAGCTGCCTGCTTATCCGGATTTATTTTAGCAAGTCTTAAGAAACAATCAACCAACCTTAGGGGCAACAATTCTTTTAAAACATTGCGGATGCTCTTTCGAGAAGTGGCGGAAAACTCGCGCAAAAGCCTGGCATCTAGCTGCTGGCCGCTTAAAGCCGGCTTTAGATCTATTTCCACGCCCACAGACTTTTTCTCACCCAGCCAATCCACGATCTTACCACTCAAAGTCAGGACCAACGGCCCGGAAATACCAAATCCGGTAAACATCAACTCTCCGGTTTCAGAAACTATTTCTTTCTTTCCGTCGGTAAATGTCAAACGGATATTGCGCAGATTCAGACCTTCCAAATCTTTGACCCACTCCTGCGCTGTTTTAAGGGGAACCAGCCCAGGCCGCAAAGATGTAACTTTGTGCCCCAAACCCTCAACTATTTTTAATCCTTCCCCGCTTGAGCCGGTGAAAGCGTAAGATACACCTCCGGTAGCCAGGATAACTTTATCCGCGGGAAGCAGCTTACCTCCCAAAAGCTCAACCCCTTTCACTGCCCCAGCCCCTAACGCTATTGCCCTTACCTGCGCCATATAAATTACATTTACCTTATTTCTCTCTAGCTCCTTTTTCAAAACCTCCAAGATGCTGGCTGAACAATCAGAAACAGGGAAAACCCGCTCTTGCCTTTCGACTTTTAGCCTCAACCCGCGCGACTCAAAAAAATCCATCAGCTCGCGGTTAAAAAACTTTTTAAAAGCATCGCGTAAAAAAGCGCCGTTATGAGAGAAACGTTTTAGGAATTGGTCAAGGTCACAGGCATTGGTAAGATTACAGCGGCCTTTGCCGCTTAAGAGGAGCTTATTTGCGAGAGTAGACTTCTTCTCGAGGAGAGTTACATCCTGATGCAGCGCGGCAGCCCGAATCGCCGCCATCATCCCGGCAGGACCGCCTCCAATGACAATTATTCTTAAAGCGCTCACTAAAGGCCGAAATCCTTAATGGAAAAAATCGATTCTAACTTCAAACCGACTTTAGCCAAATTATCCGCGGCGCCTTCTTTTCTATCTACAATCACTATTGCGGTTTCCGCGATTACGCCTATCTTATCTAAAGCCTCTTTTGCTTCAATTAGCGCCTTACCGGTTGTGGCCACATCATCGACGAGGATCACCTTACTTCCCGCGGCAAGCGCCGGGCCTTCCACCTGCTTGGCCATCCCGTGCTCTTTGGCAGCCTTACGCACGATAAAAGTCTTAACCGGAATATCCCTCTGATAAGCAAGGCAGGCCACAGCACCCACGATCGGGTCAGCACCCAAAGTCGGTCCGCCGATGGCGTTGACGCCTTTACCCTTAGACATCTCAAGGATGATGTTACCCACCAAATACGCGCCTTCCGGTGTCATGGTAATCACCCGGCCGTCCAGATAATAGTTGCTCTTTTTACCGCTTGAGAGAGTAAAATCCCCACGCCTGAGCGCTTCTTTCTCCAGTAACTTATGCAAGTCTTTTTTCAGATCATCAATAATAGATTCCATTTGCTTATGCCTCCTTCAGCAGAAAGCGGAACACTGGCTTTTCCTATAAAGCCAGGTGTAAATTGATCTAATTATCTTATTATGCCTAAGACGATTTGTCAATGAAGAGTAGGCAGGACTGACGTAAATCTTGGTTTATAGCTACTTGCATGATTGTTTAGCGGGTCCTGCCTTGGCTTGTCCTGCGCGCGGCTTTTGCCGTGCTCGGATCAAGCCAAGTCACCCGGTAAACTTACCAGTTATTCCAAAGCCGCTAAGTGCATTTTATCAGCAAGCTTGTTGTTAGCGGCTGACTTGGACTGATTTCGAGCGGGGCGTCCGAGGAACCGAGCGGGCATGGATCACCCGCTAAATAGATACTAGGTGAGAGCGAGGTCCGCAGGCCGAGCGAAGTTTTGCCTCGCAGGGGCAAAACGAGCGCCCCCGCGAGAAACAGTACAAGGCAGACGCTAACCCTAGCCCCTCAATGAATAAATTTTGACAAAGGTATAAAAGGTTGTTAATATAAAGGTTATGATTGGTAGGCTGATACACGGTTTAAGGGCAATTGTGTATCCGAAGACCTGCCTTTCCTGCCGGAAAAAACTGGCAGAGAAGGCAGATGACGGGTTTCTTTGCAGCCAGTGCCGGGGAAAAATCAAAAAAAATCTTCCTCCCTTTTGCGTATCCTGCGGCAGGCAGCTGGACAAACGCTGGCTTGCCAAAAATATCTGCCCAGCCTGTCAGAAAAATAATTTAAGCTTTGACCGCGCCTATAGCCCATGCACCTATGAAGGCGTGATCAAAGAACTGATCCATAAGTTCAAATATAACGACAGAGAGCATCTGGGTGAGCCGCTAAGCAGGCTGATGTCGGAGTTTATTAGGGAATACAGTTTGCCCATAGATTACATCGACTGCATAATCCCCATCCCCCTACATAAAACAAGACTAAGGGAAAGGGAATTCAATCAGTCCGAAGTTTTAAGTAAATATTTGGCGCAAGAGTTCAATAAAGAGCTAGTTAGCAACGCCATAGAGCGCTTCCGCCACACTAGAACTCAAACGGAGTTGGTTACACACCAACGCGCAAGTAACGTAAAAAACAGTTTCCGGGTAACTGATCCGCAAGCGATAAAAAATAAAAATATTTTGCTTATTGACGATGTCCTGACTACAGGAGCGACATCATCAGAAGCAGCGGCAGCATTAAAAAGCGCCGGAGCGAATATTGTCTTTGTTTTAACCATAGCGAATTAATGAAAATCTTACGCAACTACTTCCTTAAAGAATTTCTCGGCCCACTGATCATGGTCATGTGCGTCCTGGGATTTGTCATGACTTTGGTCGGCACGGTCAAGGACATCGCAAATCAGGTTATAAACCGAGGGGTGGATATCTTGAGTATCCTGAAGATATTAGTCCTTATGACCCCCTATATGTTCACTTATGCCTTACCGATCGCCCTGCTGGTGGCTACGCTCCTGTCTTTTGGCAGGCTCTCCAGCGACAACGAGATCATCGCTATCCGGGCAAACGGGATAAACCTTTTTCAGCTGGTTGCCCCACTCCTGGTGCTCGGGCTGATATTAAGCTTGGTGCTAGTGATCTTCAATAACCAGATCTCCTCCTACGCTCATTTTGCCTACCGTAAAACTATTATCGATGTCGGGGTTAAAAATCCTACCGCCGCTTTTGAAGAAGGGGTATTTATCAACTCTTTCCAAAAATATATAATTTTTATATACGGGGTAGACCACAAAAATAACCGTCTGAACAACGTGCGTATCTACGAGCCTCAGGGCGAAGGAAAACCCACCCGCACTATCGTGGCAAAAGCCGGAGAATTTGTCACTGACCAGGCAACACACTCTGTAAAGCTCAGGCTTATCGACGGGACAAGCGATGAGCCTGACCCGGAAAGCCCGACCAATTTTTATAAACTTAATTTTAAGACTTACTTCATGAATCTAAACCTGATGAAGAATAAAGACAGGAAAAAGCTGGAAAAAAAGCCTAAAGAAATGACTATTTCTGAACTGCGCCAGGAGATGAAAAAGCTCTCCAAAGAAGGCATTCCTATGGGACCGTTTATCACCAAGATAACCGAGAAGATCACCCTGGCCTTCTCCTGCCTGGTCTTCATATTGCTGGGTATACCTTTGGCTATCATCACCCGCCGCAGGGAAAAATCCGTGAACCTGGGATTGGCAGTAGTGATCATGGCGGTATATTACCCGCTTCTTATCGGCTGCGAAGCCCTCGGGATCGAAGGAGTGATCAACCCCGGATTTGCCCTGTGGATACCCAATATCCTACTGGGCACGATCGGAATATACCTGACCACTAAACTATGCGTATCCTAGACCGCTATATACTGCGTTCAGTGGTTCTGCTGTTTCTCTCCTGCGTCTTCACCTTTGTCTTCCTCTATGTGATCATCGACGTGCTTTCGCACATGGAAACAATACTTAAGCAAAGCGTGCCCCAGGCGCTCTTGATCCAGTATTACCTGGCGAATCTGCCAATAATGTTCGTGCAAGTCGCTCCTTTCGCCTGCCTGCTATCCACCATTTACACTTTCAGCAGGCTTAACCACGATAACGAGATCATTGCCATGCGCGCTTGCGGCCTGAGCGTGTTCAGGGTCACCAAAACCGTGATCATCTGCGGAATGATCATCAGCCTGTTTATATTCTGGATCTCAGACCGCTTTGTACCTAAA
Source organism: Candidatus Omnitrophota bacterium (assembly GCA_026387455.1). Taxonomy (GTDB): domain Bacteria; phylum Omnitrophota; class Gorgyraeia; order Gygaellales; family Profunditerraquicolaceae; genus JAPLLR01. Next base: position 13,931 of record JAPLLR010000035.1, read on the forward strand.
GCTCTATCACTGGTTGAGAAAATCAAGATACAGATGGATGAAGGAAAAAAAGTGCAGGATAAAAAACAAGAGACTATTATAAACCTGGCCCTTTACGGAATGAAAAACAGGCTGTTTTTCATCAACAAATTCTCACCCGATACCCGCAACATGGAGGGTATCACTATCCTTGAGCATGACCAGAAACAGAATATCGTCAGGAAAATTGTGGCGAATAAGGGCACGTACAGCGACAACCTCTGGCGCTTCTCCCAGTGCATAACCTATAACTTCGATAAAAACGGCCAGATCATCAACGAGCCGCAATACCTTGAAGAAGAAATAATGGCAATACCTGAGACGCCATACGACTTCATGACCCAAAAACAGCAACCCAACTTCATGACCATTGCCCAGCTGGATGATTATATCTGGAAGCTATCAAAAAGCGGAGCAAACTCGGTCATCAGAAATCTTAAGGTTGACCTTTACCAACGATTTACCGCTCCACTTACCAGCCTGATGATCATACTCCTTGGCATTCCCTTCGCTTTGCTAACAAGAAAACGCGGCAGCGGACTCTCATCAATAGGTATAGCCATCATGATGGCCTTCCTCTACTATATCTTAGACGCCGTATTCATCGCCTTTGGTCGCGGAGGTTGGCTGCCACCATTCTTAGCCGCTTCCTTAAGCCACATCGCGGCACTCGTAACAAGCGTTTACTTTATCGCCAAACTTCCTTAAACCCAAATTTTGAGCCGTTTAACGGGGAATCCCAGATTTTTCAATAGAAAAATCTGCAAAAATATTATTTTGTGTAGACCCGGGGGATGCGACTGCCTAAACCACAGACAATCTCATAGGGGATAGTGCCACAAAGTACGGCTAATTCTTCTGTAGTAATGCGCTGTCTGCCTTGAGCGCCGACGAGCACAGCCTCATCGCCGACTTTGATATTCGCATCATGCACATCACACATCATCTGGTCCATGCACACCCTTCCGCTGATGCGGAATATCCTACCTTTGATCAGAACCGGCCCCTGATTGGAAAGATTGCGCGGATAGCCGTCGCCGTAACCGATAGGCAGAATCACGATCCTGGTAGACTTTCTGGTAATATACTCATGACCATAGCTGATGCCGTAACTCTGAGGGACCTTCTTAGCATAAATGACTTTTGTCTTAAGGCTTAAGACCGGCTTTAAATGTATGGATAGATTCTCCTTTGGATACAGGCCATAGATGGCCAAACCCGGACGGATCATATTAAAATGACTTTTACTGTAACCGATAGCGCCCATGCTGTTGGCCGCATGAATTAAAGGTATACGGATCCCTTTTTTATGTAACTGAGTGACCAGCGCGTTAAAAGCATCTATCTGATAGTGCGTAAAATCCTCGTTCATGTCCGCCAGTGCCAAGTGAGTAAAAATTCCCTCTATGCGCACGCCCTTGAGCAGACGGACTTTCTCAACCAGACGTATTGCCTCATGGTGCAGAACTCCCAACCGGCCCATCCCGGTATCCACCTTGATATGCACATTCACCGACTTATTCAAAGAGCGAGCCTTTTTCCCTAAAGCAAGCGCTAGTTCCAGCGTTGAAACCGTCTGCGTAAGTCTATATTCGAATATCGGCGCGATATCTTTTTCCAATACATGGCCCAAGACAAGTACGGGCTTTGTTAAGCCAGCCTTGCGCAGCTTGATCCCTTCATCAATAGAAGCCACTCCCAAATAATCCACCCCGCAGGAAACCAGCTTCTTAGAAACCGGTATCAGACCGTGGCCATAGGCATCAGCTTTTACCGTGACCATGACTAATACTCTCGACGAGGCAAGCCTTTTTATGGAGTAAAAATTATGCGCGAGGTTACTAAGATCTACCTCAGCCCACGTTGGGCGATAACCGATATTATTTATTTTTTTATCTGGCATTCTTTTGGATATAGATAGATGGGTTTTATCTTAAAGACATTGCTAATTTTTTTATTCTTTATCTGTTCAAGAACAAGCGCGATCAGATTTTCAGGCTTAGGATACCAGCTATCTTTCTCTATTAATTGAGCGCCTAATATGCCTTTAATCATCTGGGCGCGGTAAATCCCGCAGGCATCTCCTATAATAACGCTGCCAGGTCTTACGTTTCTACAAAATTCATCCGGAGATCTCAGCATATAGGGACTGGACCTTTTTATACGGCCGGCCTTCTTTTGATACATCGCGCAGTAAATAAGACTTCTTTTGGCATCCACAGCCACAGCTATATCTTCTTCTATTTCTAAAGCATTTTCAGCTAACAGATCAAGCGTAGGCACGCCGACAACCGGCTTCTTCAAGGCCCAAGCTAATCCCTTTATCGCCGAGACGCCCACGCGTATACCGGTAAATGAACCGGGTCCAAGGCCACAGGCCAAATAATCTAGATCCTGTGCCTTCCAGCCCAGGCTATCCAGAATACGCTTTAAATGCAACGCCAGTAATGTTGAAAGCTTGTGCCCGGTCTCTATAATGTACTCGTATGACTTGCCGTTATCGTAGACGCCGATACACATGAATCTGGTGGTAGTATCAATGCCTAATATCTTCATGCACCCTCTCCATTAATTCATTGTAGCGCCTGCCTACCGGGATAAATTTCAACATCCGCTGCGATTCATCCTTGAAAGTTAGTTCTACTTTTAAAAATTCTTTTGGTAAAAGATGTTCCAGTTTGTCTGCCCATTCAATAACCGCCACCCCTTCATTATAAAGGTACTCCTCGTATCCTAAGGCCAGGATATCTTGCGGCTGGTTCAGGCGATAAAGATCAAAGTGATACAACGGCAGGACCCCTTGAGTATGCTGGCGGATCAAAACAAATGATGAGCTGATCACCTTTTCCCGATCTATCCCCAACCCCTCGGCAATACCCTTAGTCAGAACAGTCTTTCCAGCCACCAGATTGCCACATAAGCAGATAATATCTACCTGGCATAGATGCCGGCCTATTCTTTTACCTATATTAAGAGTGTCTTTTACAGAGTGTGATTGAATGACCATCAGAAATGCCTGAACCCCTTAGGCTTTAGCGGCTTAACCCAACCCTTATTATCTACTGACTTAAGGCCGTACTTTTTCTCAACTACCTCGCCTATTGCCGTAAACTCCCGCGGCTTGATCTTTAACAACTTTGCCGCGTCTTTCGTAGATACCGTAAACAATAGCTCAAAATCCTCACCCGAATAAAGAGCATCCTCAATATTGGCGCAATCCTTACTCATCGGGATCCTTCCCTGATAAATTCTTGCTCCCACCCCGCTTTCCTTGGCGATATGCCCTAAGTCCTGAGCGAGTCCGTCAGAGATATCGATCATGGCATGCACAGAGAATTTACTGACCAGATACCGCGCCTCTTTTAACCTCGGAGTAAAACGCAAATGTTTCCCGTGTATTGAACCGCCAAGTGAACCAGTAACCAAAATGATATCCCCTGGCTTTGCACCGCTACGTAAAACCAGATGCTTAGCCTCAACCAGGCCAAGTATAGAAACATCCAAAATTAACTTTTGCGTTCGGCTTAAGTCTCCTCCTACGATATTAACCTTGTAGAGCCTTGCGATATCCAGCATCCCCTTAAAGAGCCGGTCGATAAATTTAACACCCGTGCTTTTGGGCATCCCTAAAGAGATAACGCAATGACGAGGTGTACCCCCGCAACTGGCGATATCGCTTAAAGAAATAGCAATGGCTTTTCTGCCGATCAAATACGGATCGTCCTTGCGGGTAAAATCCACGCCCTCAATGATCATATCACAGGTGTAAAGCTGGTGATGCAACTTATCAAACTTCAACACCGCGCAATCATCGCCGCTGCCTTTAATGACCGTAGAGTCAGTCTTAATCTGCTTTTTGAACCTCTCGATCAATCCGAATTCTCCAAAGCTACTGATCAGCATATGACTTTCTTAATATTCTTCAAATACGACGGCCTGATCACGCCTTTATCCGAGATAATCGCGGTGATCAGATTATGCGGGGTGACATCAAACGCCGGGTTAAAAACCTTGATATCCTTATGCGACATCCTGTCCTTAAAAAACAGCTCCGTGACTTCCTCAGCCTTACGCTGCTCAATAGGAATATCTTTTCCGGTCCTGATTTTTAAATCAAAGGTGGAAGCGGGAGCCGCGATATAAAAGGGTATTTTATGATGCTGCGCCAGGACCGCGAGGCTATAGGTGCCGATCTTATTGGCGGTGTCTCCATTTGCAGCGATGCGATCAGCTCCGGCAATCACCTTGTCGATCTTGCCTTGAGCCATTAATGTTGCCGCCATGTTATCGCAGTTCAAGGTCACATCTACTCCATTCTTCATCAATTCCCATACAGTAAGCCGCGCGCCCTGCAAAAGCGGCCGGGTCTCGCAGGCATACACCTTGACATCCTTGCCTTTTTCCTGAGCCCGATAAATCACTCCCAATGCTGTCCCATAATCTATAGTCGCTAGGATCCCAGCATTACAAACTGTCAAAATAGTATCTTTTTTCGCGATCAGTCGGGAACCGTATTCGCCGATTTTACGGCAGGCGACCCTATCTTCTTCGATAATGCTTTGCGCTTCAACAAATAATAGCTTCTTTATAGCCACGATCGGCCGGGATTTATTTTTTAAGGCTACAAAACGCATCCTTTCAAGTCCCCAGAAAAGATTTCTCGCCGTCGGCCGAGATGAACCCAGATAATCTATCACCTTGCCTAGCTGTACGTTAAACCCGGCAAAATCAGGCGCCCTTACGTCTTTAATGCCTAAATACACGCCAAGAGCCGCTGCCGCACCCAATGCCGGAGCTCCACGCACCTTTAACACTTTTATCGCCTGCCAAAGCGTCTTTATATCCTTGATATCCAGATATTCCAACTTTGCCGGAAGCTTTGTCTGATCGATTATCCTGATAGAATCATTCTTCCATTCAATACTGCGGATGTCCATTCTTCTCATATTATAATTCCTTCTCCAAAGCACGGATCTTTTTCTGAATCTCTCTTCTGATCCCCGGACAGCGCCCCGCCTTTAACAGCTTGATCACCAACTTGTACGCTTCACAAGCCCCTCTATAATCTCCCAGATTATACAAAGCATCGGCAAGATTATCGTAGGTCACTGCCCTCTTAGGCTCAAGCTCCAGCGCCTTTTTAAAATAAATTATCGCTTCAGTGGGCCTACCGATATTATTCAAGAGCCACCCTTTATTATGATAGATGGTGGCGTAATCCGGCTCAACCTCAATCCCTTTATCAAAATATTGCATCGCCTCATCGATAATCCCCAACTCCACCATACACAGCGCCCGGTCATTATAAGCCGCTCCGTCTAAGGGATTAAGCTTTATCGCCCGATCAAAATGCTCGATTGCGCTGGCGAAATTCTCTTTGATCAGCTCAACCTGGCCCAAAAAATACTCCACTTCCGCAGGTAGTTTCTTATTCAAAGCCTCCCTGAGGTATTTCTTGGCCAGGCTTAACGCTTGGGAGCGTGACCCATAAGTGATCGCTTCATCCAGTTTAAGGCGCAGCTCTACAAGTTCACTATGTTTACCCATACTTAAAGGCCGATCAATTTTGCCAGAAAACTCTTTTTTACTTTAATCGCGTGAGCCGGGCAGGACTCCTGACAACAGAAACAAGCGATACATTTGTTATAATCGACTATGATCCCTTTTTCGTCCATACTTATGCATTTAGTGGGGCAGGCCTGGATGCAGGCATTACAACGTATACAATTTTGCCGCATGGGAGTTGGATAATACTTGATCAACTTTCTTGCCGCCTTGATCACCGGCTGAGGCAGACCCTTTCTTACTATTGAAGTAGTCGGCAATATAAAAGGCTCGCCAATCACGCTCTTTAGTTCTTCTCCCACAATATCTATATAGCGGGCATCCGGTATGCCCAAGCCACGATGCGCCGCTTCTTTTGTGGTCAATACATCATAGGGCTTCACCCCCATGATCAGGGCTAAAATACTATCCAAGGCAACGCAATCATAAGAAGCCAAAAGCAGTCTGGTATTCCTTAGTTTTCCCGCCGTTGCCGGGCCATCGCCTTCCATGGCTGTGATGCCGTCGACAATGGTCAAGGCGGGTTTGGCTTCCTGAAAAATATCCACGATAATATCACAGAACTCCTCAATATCAAAATAATTCTTGTGCAATTCGGTCTTAAATGTCCCGCAGACCAGGCCAAAAAGATTCTTTATCGCGCCGCTTAAGAGCGTCAACTCGTGAGTCTTGAATCTGGGCAGATTTATCAGGTAATCGCAATTATCCAGCCATGTGGTCAGTGGAAATTTCTCCCTCATGCGGCGCTTGTCAAACATTACCAATTCCGCGCCCTCTTCAGCGCAAACCTTCTTCATCCCGGTGCGCTCATATACCTGACCCACATTTTCAATATACCTGCCCCATACACTAGGGCTATCGCCAAGATAAACCGCACAGTTGATTTCCTTGAGTATCCGGATCACCGCGCGCACCACTTCCGGATGCGTGGTAATGCCTAACGCCGGCTCTTTAGCCATTAAAAGGTTGGGTTTTAACAACACCCTGCTGCCGGGCTTGATAAAAACGCTGATCCCGCCCAATAAATCTAGAGCCTTACGCACCCGCTCTTCTACAAGGCGAGGATCATAACTTGCGCAATTAACAATAGAGACAGTCGGGTTCATATCAAATTAAAAAACTTCATTGCGTTATCTGTAGTCGCATCCTCTATTTCCTTAACACTACAACCCCTGATCCTGGCGATCTCAGCAGCCAAGAGCTGCACCTGCGCCGGCTCATTTCTTTTACCCCGGAACCCCTCAGGAGATAAATACGGCGCATCAGTCTCTAAAAGCAGTTTGTTCATGGGCGCGACCTTTACCAGGTCGCGCAGGTTCTGTGCTTTTTTATAGGTAATGTTACAGGTAAATGAAATATAAAATCCCATATCCAGACAGGAGCGCATAAAATGCTCATCGCCCGAGAAACAATGCACCAGCGCCCTGATCGGCATAGCCGCCTTTAAATACTCTAGCGTCTCTACCTCAGCCTGACGCGAATGAATCACTACCGGCAAAAACATCTCTTTAGCCAGGCCAAGCAGCCTCTCAAACATCGGCCTCTGGTCTTCGGGCTTTGAAAAATTCCTGTAAAAATCAAGGCCAATCTCGCCTATCGCCACTACCTTCTTGCGCTTTGCTAGCTGGCGGATGGCATCTTCAGACTCCGCGCTAAAAGTATGCGCGTCATGCGGATGAATCCCCACCGCGGCATACACGCAATCGTATTTGTTAGCCAGGGCTACTGAATCATGTGAACCCTTAAGGCTTGATCCGACATTGATGATACGGGCAATGCCCTGCTCAAAGGCGCGCTTAATGACTTCATCCCTGTCAGCGTCGTATTCCGGAAAATCGAGATGGCAATGAGTGTCTATCAGCATGCTAAGAATCTGGATATATTCAGCTCTTAGGTCTAGTTTCGATACGCGGAAACAAGGGGCTGCCCTTTTTTATTTCATGGTCGCCTACCTGCTCTTTGATTAAAGTCGCGGTCTGCGGCATAAACGGCATCAACGCCTCATCCACAGCGCTGATCACCTCGACCAAAACCCGGATAAACTGCTTAAGCTCATCAATTTTATTCTCTTTGGCCAGATTCCAGGGCTTGGTCTCCTCGACGTATTTATTGGCCAGGCCAATCAGCTTCCAGATGCATTCTAAGGCAGCGCTGAAATTCGGCTCGTCTAAAGACTTGGCGACACATTTATCAAGGTTGCCGATACTCTCAACTATCGCTTTTATCTGATCATTATCAACACCAATTTTTACATCCGGAATCTGGCCCTGAAAATACTTCTCGACCATGGTAAGCGTGCGGTACACGAGGTTCCCCAAATCATTCGCCAGGTCGCTGTTAAAACGCTTGATAATGGCGGCCTCTGAGAAATTCCCATCCAGGCCAAAAGGCACGTCGCGCAAAAGAAAATACCGGTACACATCAATTCCAAATTTCTCCACCATCTCCAAAGGATTGACCACATTGCCATTAGACTTGGACATCTTGTCCTCGTTGATCATCCACCAGCCGTGGGCGAAAACGCATTTGGGAAGTGCGATGTCGAGGGCGCGCAGCATGATCGGCCAGTAAACCGCATGCTGACGCAGAATATCCTTACCTATTAAATGCAGGTCAGCCGGCCACCACTTGGATTGATACCTGCCGCTTTCATCAAAACTGCCTACCGCGCTTATATAATTTATCAGGGCGTCAAACCAGACATAGGTCACATGATTCGGACTAAACGGCAATGGGATGCCCCAGTTTAAACGTTCTATAGGCCGGGAAATACACAGGTCATTAAGCGCATTAAGCTCTAAAAATCTGGACACTTCTTCACAACGGCTATCCGGCCGGATAAAATTCCGATTCTGCCGGATATGCTCCATGAGCCAGGATTGATATTTTGAAAGTCTGAAGAAATAATTGGTCTCAGATATCTTTTCCACCTTGCGCTTGCAATCAGGACAGGCCCCTTCGATCAGCTGAGACTCTATCCAAAAAGTCTCGCAGGGAGTGCAATACCAGCCCTCGTACCTATCCTCGTAGATATCCCCCTTTTTGTACAATATCTCAAGGACTCGCTGCACGGTTTGCACGTGGCGAGGCTCGGTAGTACGGATAAAATCATCGTAAGAAATATTCAGCGACTTCCAGAGCTCTTTGAACTTCCCTACCATACCATCGGAAAACTCTAGAGGCGTTAGCTTTATGGCTTCTGCCGCGCGCTGGATCTTCTGGCCGTGCTCGTCGGTGCCGGTCAGGAACCAGACATTATCTTTACCTAAGCTTTTACGCATAGAACGGGCCAGGGTGTCTGCCGCGATATTAGTATAAGAGTGGCCTATATGCGGAGAGGCGTTGACATAGTAAAGCGGAGTGGTTATATAGAATTTCTTGATCATTTTTCCGGCGGCTTTGGCCCGTGATCTTTTTCCGCGTAACTGACCTTGATCTGAGCGCCATCTTCCGTTTCTACCGTCACCAGGCGTTCAAAGACATTTACGCTAACAACTTTACCTTTTCCCTGAGGAGTATGCACCCGCTCTCCCTCTTTAGGTAGGCCCTTTGATAAGATTTTGTAAGTCTCGTACTCAAAAGAAAGGCAGCACATCAGGCGGCCGCAAAGCCCTGAGATCTTAAGCGGGTTCAAAGGCAAGCCTTCTTCTTTAGCCATCTTCATGGTCACCGGCTCAAAATCCTTTAAAAAACTGGCACAGCACAACTCTCTGCCGCAAGGGCCGAACCCGCCAAAAAGCTTGGCCTCATCGCGCACCCCTATCTGGCGCAGCTCAATGCGCGCCTTAAAGACCTTAGCTAGGTCCTTTACCAGATTGCGAAAGTCTATCCTTCCGTCGGCAGTAAAATAAAAGATGATCTTTGAGGTGTCAAAAGAATACTCCGCCTTCACCAGCTTCATATCCAGCTTATGCTCGGAGATCTTTTTCGCGCAAGCTGAGAACGCCTCTTTGGCTTTATTACGGTTAAGGTCAATCTGTTTGCGGTCGGCTTCGGTTGCGATACGCAGGATCTTCTTGGGAGCCTCCTTAGAATTCGCGGCCTCGCACCGCGCCTCATGAGGAGAAACGATCTGGCCGTAATCCTGGCCACGGTCATGTTCGATGATCACGTAATCGCCTTCCTTGACCTGTAAAATACCTAAATCATACGGAAAAATTTGCCCGGAATCTCTTAATCTTACAAGAATTATCCCTTCCATAGTTGCGCTCCTATCGTTTGCATCACTAGTTTTGAGTTTATGTTCTGATCCAAATACAGCACGGCGTCAGTTACAGACTGCATAATATCGTCTATCTCGCCGAAGGTAAATTTGGGCATAGAACGTAACAGCTCATCCTTACGGTCAAGATTAATTAGCTCCTGATGCGGCATACCAATCTTTAAGAGATACATATCCCGGAACCAGGAGGCAATTATGCCGAGCTTCTGCTTTAGCTCCTGGCGCTCCTGTTTAGAGCTACGCTCTAATAATCCGGAATCGGAAAGAATAAATTTATCGATACATTCATTTTTCTTTTGCACAATGCCGGTGTCCTTAAGACGTAGTGCCGAGCCGAGTCTCCCCTCGGAAAAATAAGCCAAAAAATGGCTCATCCCGGCATCCAGCCCATGGCTTGCGCTCAAAACTTCCTCCAGCGACTTCCGCGGCATAGAAGAAAACTTCACCGTCTTACAACGGGAAACTATGGTGCGAATCAACAGCGCCGGCCTGTCGCTGATCAGAATAACCAGGCTCTGCTTTGGGGGCTCTTCAATAATCTTTAACAGGCAATTAGCGGCATCGGCAGTCAGCTTATGGGCATTATCGATAAGAAAGACTTTGACCTTGCCTTCATACGGCCTGAAGCTAATATCCCTTTGCAGCTGGCGGATAGACTCAATTTTAATCTCATCATCCCCGGTTGCGATCAGATGCACGTCCGGGTGATCTAACCTATCGATCTTGCCGCAAGAAACACAGGTATCACAGGAGTCAAATTTCCCCTTGGAACAATTCACGGCCTTAGCCAAAGTCAAGGCAATAAGCTTCTTGCCTATACCCTCGGGGCCGGTAAATAAATATCCGCCGCTTAAGCGGGAATCCTCAAGATACCGCTTCAATATTCCTACAGATTGGGCGTGGCCCTGGATATTCTTAAATGACATATCTATCGATCAACGCGCGGATATTGGCTTGCGTTACCTCTATGTTATCGTCAACTCTTACAATCTTGATACGCCCTGTCTCCTGCCTTGCCAGCTTCAGATAACCATTTCTTACTTTCTCATGGTAAACCAATGAGCGCTTTTCAATGCGGTCCTTAGAAGTTGCCCTGTGCTTTAAGCCATTTTTTACCGGCAGGTCCAGAAATATTGTCAGACCAGGCTGGATCCCCTCAGAAGCAAACCAACCTACGCCCTTGATGAAATCAATGTCTACCCCTAAGCCATACCCCTGATAAGCGATGGTCGAATCCAGAAAACGGTCGCAGATGACAATTTTGCCCTTAAATAATGCCGGCTTGATCAGCTCAGTGACTATCTGGGCCCGGGCAGCCATGTAAAGCAACGTTTCGCAAGCCGGGTTCATCTGGCTCTTGGGAGACAAAAGAATCTCACGGATCTTCTCGCTGATCATTGTCCCGCCAGGCTCTCGCAAATACAGCACTGAACGGCCTTTTTTCTTCAAATACTCGCACAAGAGCCTCGACTGCGTGCTCTTACCGCAGCCTTCCGAACCTTCAAATGTAATAAACTTACCTTTCATTATGATACCTTTCGTTAGCGGGTCCTGACTTGGACTGTTTCTCGCGGGCTAGGGTTAGCGGGTCCTGTCGAGGCATATTTCTCGCAGGGACGCTTGGTGCGGCCCAGCGTGCCGCACCTGCGCTCCACTCCAGCCCCTCGCTCTCGCCTGTATGTGTATAGCGGACGAACCATGCCCGCTCGGGGCTTCCGAGGCCCTGCTCAAAACATGCCTCGCCACCCGCTAACTATCGATCCAAGTCATCCAATAAAATACCTAGATTTTCCTGCGCCAGGTAGTTTTACCTTCTTTGTTATCTTCTAAAATAACACCTTGCTCTTCTAAATCTCTTCGAATTTTGTCTGCTTCAGAATATTTCTTTTCTTTCTTAAGTTGCTCTCTCAGCGCTATTGCGACCGTAACTTTTGCATCAGTTATTTCATCTAAAACCCTGTTAAAGAAACTTAACCCAAGAATTTCTACCATTTCTTCTATTATATCCATGGCATAATGCAATTGTAATCTATTAAAGTCTACTTTCTCCAATTCTTTATTACAGGCATTCACTAAATCAAATAAAACTGATAATGCACGCGGAGTATTAAAATCATCATCCATATATTCTAGAAATTTATCTCTGAATTGCCTAAACTCACCAGTGCCGCCAGTTACTACTTGCTCGATATTCCTAGTTCCGAATTCTCTCTCTAATTTCCTCATAAGAATATCTATACGCTCACACGCCTTTTTCGCTTCTTCGATTTTTTCCGCATTGTAATCAATAGGCGATGAATAGTGCGCGGACAGGAAAAACAGCTTCAAAAGATCGGCGTTTTTATATTTCGTCATGAAGTCTTTGATGGTCACGAAGTTACCCAAAGACTTGGACATTTTCTGCGAATTAATAGTCAGGAGGCCGTGATGAATCCAATATTTGGCAAAAAGCTTGCCAGTGAGCGCCTGCGCTTGCGCCACCTCATTCTCATGATGCGGAAAAATAAGGTCCCTTCCTCCGGCATGGATATCCAGGGTTTCGACTTTAAGAAACTTCTGCGACATCACAGAACATTCGATGTGCCAGCCAGGCCTTCCTTTACCCCACGGACTATCCCAAAAAGGCTCTCCTTCTTTTGAATTCTTCCAGAGGGCAAAATCCAGGGGATCATCCTTATTCTCGCTGGAGTCTTTACGCACCCCTGTCTCCATAGCATCAATGCTTTGTCCGGAGAGTTTCCCGTAATCAGCAAACTTTCTTACCGCAAAATACACATCGCCGCCTGACTCGTAGGCATAGCCCTTTTCAATCAACGCCCCGATATAACGGATCATTTCCGGAATATTCTCGGTGGCCCGTGGCTCGCTATCTGCCTTGCCTATCCCCAAAGACTCCAGGTCCTCGTAATATCTGGCGATATATTTAGCTACCAGCTCAATCCAGTCGACTTTCAACTCATTAGCCCTATTGATGATCTTATCGTCGATATCGGTGATATTGCGGACGAAAGTGACAACAAAACCACGATATAAAAGATACCTTCTGATGACATCAAAGATATAAAGGCTGCGCGCATGACCTATGTGGCTTTCATCATAAACCGTGACGCCGCAGGTGTAGATCTTAAGCGCTGGGGGATTTAGCGGAACAAGTTCTTCTTTCTTGCGGGTGAGAGAGTTGTAGATCTGAATTGCCATCGATTATTTCTTCTCTAGATTATCTATGCGTTTCTGCAGCTCTTCGATAGATTGCATGATGGGGTCAAGTATATGTATATGGTCTAAGCTAAAATCCATCTTTTTACCGTCCTGTTTAGTAATTCTACCCGGGACACCCACAACAGTGGAGTTAGGCGGGACATCCTTAATCACCACGGCATTGGCTCCAATATAAGAATTGTCTCCGATAGTGATATTGCCTAAGACTTTTGCTCCGGTGCCGATGACCACATTGTTTCCTACAGTCGGATGGCGTTTACCCTGCTCGATACCGGTACCACCCAAAGTCACCCCCTGATACAAGAGCACGTCATCCCCGATGATTGCGGTCTCTCCAACCACCACACCCATTCCGTGATCAATAAAAAATCTCTTACCGATCTTGGCTCCGGGATGGATCTCTATCCCAGTAACCCACCGGGCCATCTGAGATAACCAACGTGCCAGAAAGAACAGGTGCATCTTATAAAAAGCATGGCCAATACGATAGGCCACTAACGCATGCAGGCCCTGATACAATAAAAGCACCTCAATAAAACTCTTTGCCGCGGGATCGCGCTTCTGTGCCGCCCGGATATCGCTATAGAAAAATATGGCGATCAGTGTTTGCTTAATGACAAAAAGCGCCAGAAGTATATAGAGTATATTTACAAAGCAAGTCATATTAAATCTCCTTAGTTAGCAATGCAACAGCATAGCTGGCTATAGCCTCTTTTTTACCCGTTGCACATATCCCTTCATTGGTCTTAGCTTTTACCCCCACGCAATTATCACTTATGCCCATAACGCTGGCCAAATTATTTTGAATCTGTTTCTTAAAAGCTGACAGATTAGGTTCCTCGGCGATTAAAACCGTATCCACATTGGAAATTATATACCCCTTAGCCTTAACTTCTGCAACAACTTTCTTTAATAGCTCTATGCTAGAAATATCCTGATACTCGGGATCAGTATCAGGAAAATTCTCCCCGATATCATTACCGCCGATAGCTCCCAGCAAGGCGTCGCACACCGCATGAATCAGCACATCGGCATCCGAATGCCCAAACAATCCTTTAATATAAGGAATATCAACTCCGCCAAGCAATAATGCCCGGCCTTCTACCAAACGGTGGATATCATAACCTATGCCTATACGGTTTTCCATTTTTTGGCTATCGCCTCCGCGATGATCAGGTCTTCAGGTGTTGTGACTTTAATATTGGTGTAAGAGCCAAAAACCACCCGCGGCTTCACTCCCATGCGCTCGACCAGCATAGCGTCATCCGTAACATCGGTTTTTCCGAAACGCTCATATGCCTGCTGTATCAGGTTTCTTTTAAATATCTGCGGGGTCTGTATCTCCCAAAGAGAACTTCTCTCTAATGTCTTCCTTACGTAATCGCCGCTAACTTCCTTGATCGTGGCTTTGACCGGAACCGCAGCGATGGCCGCGCCCGCTTCAAAAGCCTCGCGCATAGTCCTATCGATCATCTCATTGGTAATAAAAGGCCGCGCTCCGTCGTGGATGATCACCAGCTCCGCCTTGGCATCCAGGGCTTTCAAACCGTTGCTGACGGAATCCTGCCGCCGCTTTCCGCCCAAAATGATCTTTTTGATCTTTGCCGGACGGAAATTCTTTAGCATTGCCGAAACCGCCCTGGCATTAGATTGATTGACTACTACGATGATCTCATGCACCCGCGGGTTCTGTGCAAAAGCTTTCAAAGAATAAGCCAAAAGCGGCTTAGTCCCCACCTTTACAAGCGGTTTTGAGACACGCGATTTAAGCCGCTGGCCCTTGCCCGCGGCAAGCACTATTGCACTAGCAAATTTCATTTCTCAAGTTTTGTGAAAATCATCCGGCCTGCCTGAGTCTGCAAAACTGAGGTGACCGTCACTTTTACTTCCTGGCCCAATAGCCTGCGCGCGTCCTCAACCACCACCATAGTCCCGTCTTCAAGGTAGCCCACCGCCTGGTTATGCTCCTTGCCTTCTTTTAAGAGCTTGATCTGCATCTGCTCGCCGGGAAATACCACCGGCTTAAGAGCGTTGGCCAACTCATTGATATTCAAGACCTTTATCCCCTGAAAACTGGCTACTCGATTAAGGTTAAAATCCACGGTCATTATCTTTGCCTCAATTAATTTGGCTAATTTCACTAGCTTAGCATCCACCTCATAAGTCTCAGGAAAATCTTCCTCGTTTATAGTGAGATTCTGCCCGGCTTCTTTCTGAATAGTATGTAACACTTCAAGGCCGCGCCTTCCCCTCTGACGCTTTACGGGATCAGTAGAATCAGCGACCTGCTGCAGCTCTTTTAAGACAAAGCGTGGGATGATCACCTTGCCTTCGAGAAACTTGGTCTTAAAAATATCCTGGATGCGGCCGTCAATTATAACGCTGGTATCCAAAATAGTCATTTCTTCTGCCTGATCCTGGCGTCGCAGACGTACATAAGGGATGATGATATTGAACTCATCCTTACCACGCAGGCCGATAAGCATACCCAGATAACAGAAAATAAGCATCAGCGTGACTTTGATTAAAGCTATATACTCTTGCGACAAAGCAGAGGTACTGACAGCATCTGCTACCAACTTCCACATGATCAGCCCAAGTAAAAGCCCGAATACGGCACTCGATAGACCGCGCACCGAGACCTTACGCATACCCATCTCAACTAGAATAATCAGCAACGCCCCGATGGCTCCGGCCATTGCTCCGATCATTCCCATTTTATTCACATCCACTAAAGCCTGATAGCCGACCAAAGAGCTTCCCAGCACAAAAAATATTCTTACAAATAATAAAATCATAGTACACCCTCCTTGCGCAGAAAGCGCACCCTGACTTTACCTATAAAGCCAGGGGTATAATATAAAAACGGTTATTACTTATTAAAAACTAACCCCAGGGCTTCCTGAAGACTAGCGACCGGGATCAACTCAATACCAGCTTTCTTCAATTGCGGATCGCGGCAATTATTCTTAGGCAATATGCAGTGCTTAAACCCGAGCTTCTGAGCCTCGTTTATGCGTAATACCGGTTGAGATACGCTGCGGATCTCACCTGCCAGGCCCACTTCGCCGAGGATCACTGTATGAGACATCACCAATTGCTCTTTAAACGCTGAAGCCACGCTTACCGCAACCGCCAGATCCGCAGCCGGATCCTCTATCTTTATACCGCCTGCGACATTAATGAATACATCTTCTGCTTCCAAATGCAAACCGATCCTTTTTTCTAAGACCGCGACCAGAAGGCTCAAGCGGTTAAAATCAAATCCCTGCGCCCGGCGCAAAGCATATCCAAAACTAGATTTAGAGACCAAAGACTGTATCTCAACTAACAGCGGCCGGGTTCCTTCCATAACCGGGACCACAACCGAACCGGAAACATTTTCCGGCCTTTCCGATAAAAATATTTCAGAGGGATTCTTTACCTCAATTAAGCCCTCAGACCCCATCTCAAATACGCCGATCTCATTGGTGGAACCAAATCTATTCTTTACTGCCCGTAAAATACGGTAGGTAGAAAACCTGTCTCCCTCAAAGTAAAGCACGGTATCCACGATGTGCTCAAGCACCCGCGGCCCGGCAAGCGAACCTTCCTTGGTCACATGCCCGATGATGAATATGGAAGTCCCAGTAGTCTTGGCGATTTGAGTCAGAATTCCCGCGCTCTCGCGCACCTGGCTGACGCTTCCTGCCGCTGAGCTTATCCCAGGGTCAAAGATCACCTGTATGGAATCAATAAAAACTGCGTTCGGCTTAAGCTTCTTTATGTATTCTGTGATCAGGGAAAGATCAGTCTGGTTGACGATATAAAGCTCTTCTGACTCAGGCGCGCCCAATCTTTTCGCCCGCAACTTGGTTTGAGTTACCGACTCTTCTCCGCTTACGTAAAGAACAGTCTTACCCTGCTTGGTCAACTCATTTGAGATCTGCAAGGAAATAGTAGATTTACCTATTCCGGGATCTCCGCCGATAAGGATCACTGAGCCAGGGACCACCCCGCCGCCAAGCACCCGGTCAAGCTCGGCAATATTAGTCCCGATGCGGCTTGAATCCTTTAACTGCACATCTTTAAGTAAAACCGGTCCGTCCTTATACAGGGCTACTTTCTCCCTGTTGCCCTTGACAATAGGCTCGGAATAATCCTCTTCCACTAAAGTATTCCAGCTGTTGCAGTCAGGGCATTTACCCAGCCACTTAGGCGACTGGTACCCGCAACTCTGGCAGCTGAATATTGTCTTTGTTTTCATTACTTCTTTTCTTTTGTCTTAAAAAACAACTTCCAGGGATTCTTTCTTAAATCCTGCACTAAGGCCTCTAAATCATTATAAATCTGGTCATCAAAAAGCAGCTTCCCTACAGTCCCCTCTTTATTTTTTATCTTAACGATGATATCATCCAAATTAGTGGCAATTTTCTTAGCCAGCTCCGTCACTTCCTGCATCGGTATAGGATCCACTCCTGCTATCTCCTGATTAGCAGTAAGCAGGCTAGCATAATCTTTACCCGGAATGATTTCAATATACTTTTCACCCAAAAGCCCAAGCGTATTCACCCAGACGCTTGAATCCATAGGGATCAAAATGTCATTCTTAATCCAGCAGTTTATTTTGACCACGGATTTAGACCCCTCTGGCAGATACATGCACTTGATATCCTTGACCTCACCCACATCCACCCCGGCAAAACGCACCGGTGCTCCAAACTTGACACCATTGACAAAGTTAAAAGTAAAATTCACCTTATACCCGGCGCTCCATGTTTCATATTTGCCGATAAAAAAGACGAACATAACCAGGATCATCAGACCGCCGAAAACAAAAACTCCAACTCTTAATTCCAATTTACTTTTTCCGAAAACCATGTGTGTTTGTCCTTTCAGGCAGCTAGCCTGCACTTCGTCGCAGAAGCGGCGCACTTGCCACCAAATATGGCAAGGTGTGCCATCCTATAGGCAAAGGTGCACCTAGCATTAATTGATTTAACCGGAATTGCCAATCGTCTCTGTAATCGGCCCCTTGCTCAGGCCGTTAATAAACTGGTGCACTACCGGATCCTCTGAGGCCTGGATCTCATCAGGCGTACCCTCGGCAATGATCTTTCCCT
This sequence comes from Candidatus Omnitrophota bacterium, assembly GCA_026387455.1. GTDB lineage: Bacteria > Omnitrophota > Gorgyraeia > Gygaellales > Profunditerraquicolaceae > JAPLLR01. The sequence goes on from JAPLLR010000035.1 coordinate 32,057, forward strand.
GATACATCATCGCAATACGATCAGCCACCATATAAGCGCTCTTCATGTCATGGGTGACCACCACCGAAGTAACTTTTAGTTTATCGTGCAGGCTACGGATCAGCTCATTAATAGCATCCGCGGTGATAGGGTCGACTCCGGTTGTAGGCTCATCATAAAGGATTATCTCGGGTTTCACACAAATCGCCCGCGCCAAAGCCACGCGCTTTTTCATCCCACCGCTCAATTCCGAAGGCATGAGATTTTGTATGCCAGCTAAACCCACCAGGCATAAAGACTCTTCTACCCGCTGAAGTACTTCCTGGGAGTCGATCTTTAAATGCTCGGTCAAGCCAAAGCCCACATTCTCACCCACGCTCATAGAATCAAAAAGTGCGCCTCCCTGAAATACCAACGCGATCTTAAGACGTAAAACATCCATGGCCTGATCACTTAGGATAGACAGATCCTTACCCCCGACAATAACCTGTCCTGAATCAGGTTTAAGTATGCCTACGACATGTTTTAAGAATACGCTCTTGCCGCACCCTGAACGACCAATGATCACGCAGGTAGTGCCAGTTGCTACTTTAAAACTTAAACCATCAAGCACCTTATGCGCGCCGAAAGATTTATGGATATTATAAGCTTCTATCATAGGTTAAGGAAATATAAAATAAAACAACGCGGTAATAAAACAGTCTGCCATTATGATCAGGATAAACGATGCCACTACCGCATGCGTTGTAGCTTTGCCCACGCCCTCAGCTCCGCCCTCAACATTAAAACCCTCAAAACAGCAGACAAAGGCAATGATCATCCCAAAGATCACGGTCTTAAATAATCCGCTAAAAAGATCTTTGAATACAAGCGAATCAAAAGTCAAGGTGAAATACATGCTGGCAGATACCCCTAGCTTCATCACGCAGATCAGATATCCTCCAACGATCCCGATGATGTTGGCATATAGAGTCAAAAGTGGAAGCATGAGGCTAAGTGCTAGAAAACGCGGTACTACCAAATATTTGATCGGATTAGTCGCCAGCGTCTCAAGAGCATCGATCTGCTCAGTCACCTGCATCGACCCAATCTCGGCAGCTATAGCTGCACCCACGCGGCCGGCGACAACCAGTGCCGTGATCACTGGGCCAAGCTCGCGCACCAGAGAAAGCGCGACGAGACTAGCAATATACATCTCTGAACCAAGACGCTGCAGCTGATAAGCCGACTGCAAAGCCAGGATAATACCAATAAAAAGAGAGACCAGTGTCACAATCGGAAGACTCTCTACTCCGGCTTTCTTTGCCTCTTCCAGGAACCGCTGCCACTTAAAAGGCGGCAGGAAAGTCCAGTAAACAGTCCGGGCTGATAGATTAGCTAGTCCGCCCAGAAAGTAGAGAAAAGATATAGTGGAACTCCCAATATCGCTTAAAAATTTACGCATTCTCGAAAATCAGCTCTTCGTTTTTGCGCATCACCTTGATGCGCGAACCCTCGGTGAACTTCTTAGAAATAATCTCCTGAGCCAGCGAATCCTCTAAGAAGCGCTGGATAGTCCTTTTTAATGGACGGGCGCCGAATACCGGGTCAAATCCCTTATCAATAAGAAGATCTTTGGCCTCCTGCGTCACTTCAAGGTTGATATTCTGCTCGCGCAGGCGCGCGGCAACATAACCGATTTCTATATCAATGATGCTGACTAAGTCGCCTTTGACCAGCGGCCTGAATACAATAATATCATCAATACGGTTTAAGAATTCCGGCTTAAAGGTCTTCTTAACCTCCTCAAGCAAGCGCTCCTTCATCTCCTGATAGGTGATCTCTTCTTTCTGCGCCTTAAACCCGAGAGAGCTGGTCTTGCGTATCGTCTCCGCCCCCACATTAGAAGTCATAATGATCACGGTGTTACGAAAATCCACTTTTCGGGCGAAGCTATCTGTTAAGCGACCCTCTTCAAATACCTGCAGCAATAGATTAGAAACATCAGGATGGGCTTTTTCAATTTCATCAAGCAATATGACCGAGTAAGGCCTGCGCCTCACCTTTTCCGTCAGCTGTCCTCCCTCTTCATATCCCACATATCCCGGAGGAGCTCCAATTAGACGAGAGACATTGAATTTCTCCATATACTCTGACATATC